>JBEGJD010000245.1:0-5904 GCA_041184765.1 Verrucomicrobiota bacterium
CTCGCCACCCACCCCCATCGCCACAAGGAACCGCAGGGCGCCCACATGCCAGAGCTCGGTCGCGAACGCGGTCAGGCCGGAGAAAATGCTGTAGAAGAGAATGGTGACCGACATCACCGGCACCCGACCCCAGCGGTCCGCCAAGCTGCTGAACAGCCAGCCACCCAGCGTTCCACCGATCAGGAAAATTCCGAGGAACCGCTCGCCCCACGAGGCCGTGGCGGCGGCCAGCGCGGTCGGGGTGATCGCCGGATTCGCGGCCCGCAACAGGTCCGGCAGCATGTCGCCGCGCGTGATGTTGTAGAGCTGGCCCTCGAACGCGTCGAAGATCCATCCCAGGCAAGCGATGAACAGCACCAGCCACTGGTAGCGGGTGACGCCGTCGTGCCAGCGCAGGGGCCCTTGCGCCGGAGCGTTCATCCAAGGCCCTCCGCAAGATCCGGCACCGGCAGCGGACGTCCCTGGCGGATCGAATCCTCGGCCAGCAGGCAAAGGCCGGCCGACCAAACGCCATCCTGGCCCGTCGCGGCCGGCGGCGCCTCCCCGCGCACCATGCGCACACAGCGGTCGATCTGCTCGCGCAACTCGAAGACCTCACCGCTGTGCCGCGCGAGCGCGACGTTCTCCAGCGTCTGACCGTCGAAAACCTTGAGGAAAAAAGTCGGCTCCAGCGTGCGGTCGAGGGCACCGCTCCAGCCGGCCCAGAGGGCGCCGCGCGTGCCGGAAACCTTCACGGTTTGATGGTGCTCGAAAGCCGCCAGCGTTTGCGACACCACCGCATACGCGCCGTTCGGGTAGCGGAAAACCGCGCTGAAGTTGTCGTAAAGTCCCGGCCGCGAAGCATCGCGGGAATTTCCAAACGCGTGCAACTCGACCGGCCGCCCGGCGCCCTCCAGATACCAGCGCGCGAGGTCGAAGAAATGGATCGGCTCCTCGAGGACCCAGCTGCCCACCCGGGCCGGATCGTAGCGCCAACCGGAGGCGCCGAGTCGGTATGGTTTGCGGGACAACTCGACGAGCACGTACTGCGGGTCACCGATCAACCCGCGGTCGATGATCCGCCGGATCTCGCCCCATTGCGATGACAGCCGGAGCTCATGCCCCACCGCCAGCCGGCGCCCATGCCGCCGAGCGCAACGTACGATCTCCCGGCAGTCGGCGATGGTAAGCGCCATCGGCTTCTCCAACAGGACATCGCAGCCCGCCTCCATGGCGTCGGTCGCAACGGCGAGATGCGTGTGGCTCGGGGTGACCACGTCGACGATGTCGAGCCCGCCCGCGGCGAGCATTGCGCGGTGGTCGGTGTAAATCGCCGCACCGGGATACAGACGCGCCGCCTCATTGCGGGACGACTCCGAGGGCACGGTGATCGCGGCGAGACGAGCGCCGGGGTTGCCCGCGATCGATTGCGCGTGAAACCGGCCCCAGGCGCCGAAGCCGACGAGACCGAACCTGACAGGTGCTTTGCTCATGCGTTGAAATCTCAGCGTCGCGGACCGGTGGTCAGCGGAGTGACCGGATCACGCACCAACCGGCCCTGCAGCTCGTTGAGCCGGCATGTCGGCAGCCGCGGCAGCACGTGCCGGGCGAACAGTTCGCATTCCTCCGCATGCGGATAGCCGCTGAGCACGAACGACCGGAAGCCCATGTCGAGGTAGCGGTTCAGCTTCGCGGCAACCTGGTCGGGATCGCCCACGATCGCGCTGGCGCAGCCGCTGCGGGCGAGCCCGATGCCCGACCAGATGTGCGGCTCGATGTAGAGATCCGGGCCGGCCATCTCTCGGAGCGCGTCCTGACGCAGCACGCCGGCGCTTTTCGCATCCATCGACCGGGCGCGGATCGCCGCACCCTTCTCCCGGTCGAGCCGCGAGATGAGACGGTCCGCGGCCGCGCGCGCCGCCGCCTCCGTCTCGCGCACGATGACGTGGATACGCAGACCGAAGTCGATCGTGCGTCCATGCCGCGCCGCCAGGCCGGCCACGTGGTGCATGGTCGCGGAAAGGCTGGCCTCGGTCTCCGGCCACATGAGGAAAACGTCACAGTGCCGCGCGCAGAGGTCCTGCGCGGCCGGCGAGATGCCGCCAAAGTAGAGCAACGGACCGCCGTTCTGCTGATAGGTCTTCGCGGGTTCGCAGTTCGGGAGGTTGAAATTGTAGAACCGACCCCGCCATTCGAGCGGGCCTTCGGTCGACCAAAGCGCCTGCAGGATGCGGATGACCTCGCTGCTGCGCTCGTAACGGTCCTCGTTGGACTCCTTCAGGCCCGGCAGATCCGAGGAGATGATATTGAGCGTGAGCCGGCCCTTGGCGATGTGGTCTACCGTGGCGATCGCCCGCGCCAGCATCGGCGGCCAGACCTCGCCCATGCGCAACGCGACCAACTGGTTGATCTGCCGGTTACGCCCCGCCATCGCGGACGCGAACGCGAGCGCGTCCTGACCTGCGATCCAGCCGGAAGGCAGAAGGATGTTCTGGTAACCCAATTCATCCGCGAGCCGCACGATCCCCCCGCAATGCTCGAAGTTGCTGCGGAGGCGGCCGTCGGGCACGCCGAGGAACTCGTAGTCGTCCGCGCAGAGCGCGGCGAACCACGCCACCTCGGCCCGGCGCCCGGGCGTGCGGATCACCGGAGGAGTCGGCACAGGGGAAGTCACAATGCGCCGGAGTTCAGGGCACGCGGCGCCCCTGCGCCGCGCTCCAGAGCTCGTACCAGTGCTGGCGCTCCAGGCGGATGGCGGCGCTGGCCGCGGCCTCCGCGATGCGCTCGGGTTTGTTGGTCCCGATCACGACCTGCGGCCGGCAAGGCAGCGCGGCGACCCAGGCGTGAGCCATCTGCTCGGCCGTGGCGCCATACTCGGCTCCGATGCGGCGCAGCGCCTCGCGTGTCCGCACCGACTCCGGCTGATCGCCCGTCGAGATTCGGCCGCCGCCCAGCGGAGACCAAGCCATCGGGTGAACGCCCGCCGCCTGGCACTGGTCCAGTGTGCCGTCCCAGATCGCGTCCATGTGGAGCAGACTGATCTCGATCTGGTTCGTAACGGGGGCCCGACCCAGAAACCGGCCCAGCAACGAGTATTGGTGTACGTTGTAATTGGACACGCCGACGTGACGCACCTTGCCCGAGGCGATGACGCGCTGCAGGCCACGCGCGGTTTCCTCCGCGCTGGTCAGCCAGTCGGGACGATGGATGAGAAGGACGTCGATCCGGTCGGTGCGGAGTTCGCGCAGGGAACGCTCCACGCACCGCTCGATCGCGGCGGCAGTGGCGTCGTAATGGGCGATGTTCACGCCGGGCCGGTTGTCGCAGACGGCGTTGATGCCGCACTTGGTGATGATCTCCATGCGGTCGCGCAGGGATGGCTCCTCGGCGAGCGCGCGACCAAAAAGCCCCTCGCACGTGTAGAGCCCGTAGATGTCGGCGTGATCGAACGTCGTGATCCCGGCCGCCAGGCAGGCGTCGATCTTGTGACGCACCCGGCTGGGCGAGGTGCCCTCGGGGTCCGCGGCGAGACGCCAGAGGCCAAAGGCGAGCGATGAGACTTCAGGACCGTCGGGGGAGAGGAGAAAACGGGGGACCATGGGATTCTGCGGGGCACGCCCGGGTTGAGCGTTGCAAAGCGTGGTTGCGACCCTCGCGGCCGCACAAGGCCTTTCTTCAAAAGTGCCCGCGTTGACGTCCCCGCAACCCGGCTGTCGCCTTTTCGCCGTTCGCGACGTCTTACGATTGCCCCATGAAACCTCTCCTTGCTCCGGCGCTCGCCGCCGCTCTCCTGCTTCTCTCCGCTGCAACCACCGTGCTGCGCGGAGCGGAGCGTCTCAACGTACTCATCATCACGACCGACGACATGAACTGCGACTCCGTCGGCGTGTACGGCTCCCGGCTCAAGGACACGACGCCGAACATGGACCGGCTCGCCGCCACCAGCCTCCGCTTCAACCACGCCTTCGTGCAGGTCGGGAACTGCATGCCCTCGCGCAATGTGATGTTTTCCGGCCGCTATCCCCACAACAACGGCGTCGAGGGCTTCTACCAGGTTCGCAACACCTACCCGGTCATGGCCGACCTCATGAAGGCGGCCGGTTATTATACGGGCATCCGCCATAAGGTCACACATTCGACACCCTGGTCGCCGTATCCGGCCTGGGACGTCGTGCTCGACACGCAGCCCGACGGCGCACAGCTCGACCAGAAGAAGCCCGCCTCGTACCACATCTCCACCCAGCGCGGCATCGCCGAGGCGAAGAAGGCCGGAAAGCCGTTCTGCCTGAACGTGAACATCTCCGATCCGCACAAGCCGTTTTACGGCGAGAATGGGCGCATGGACGAAAACCGCCCGAGCCGCGTGTTCACCGCCGCGGAGGTGCCGGTGCCTGGCTTCTTGTTCGACGACCCCGAGGTGCGGAAGGAACTGGCTCTCTACTATTCCTCCGTGCGCCGCGCCGACGACAGCCTCGGCGAGACTCTCCGCGCGTTGCGCGAGTCAGGCGAGGAAGAGCACACGGTGATTTTTTTCCTCTCCGACCACGGCATGCCGCTGCCGTTCGCCAAGACCCAGCTCTACTTTCATAGCACCCGCACCCCGTGGATGATCCGCTGGCCGGGCGTGACGCGCGCCGGCGCGGTCGACGACCGCCACCTGATCTCGGCGGTGGACCTCCTCCCCACCCTCCTTGACATCACGGGCCTGCCACATCCCGCCGGTATGGATGGCCGATCCTTCGCCCGGATCCTGCGCGGCGAAACCCAATCCGGACGCGACTATATCGTCGCTGAGTACAACGAGAACTCCGGCGGCAACCGGCACCCGATGCGGTCGATCATCACCCGCGACCACGGCTACCTTTTCAACCCGTGGTCCAACGGCACGCGCGCGATGGCGACCGCCACCAAGGGCACCGTGACCTACCGCCGCATGGTCGCGCTTGCGAAGACCGACGACGCCGTGAAAGCGCGCCTGCAGCTCTTCGATCACCGCGTGCCCGAGGAAATGTACGATTACACGAACGATCCCGACGCCCTGCGGAACCTCGTGAACGATCCGGCCCACCGCGCGAAGCGCGACGAGTTGATCGCCACGCTCGACGCCTGGATGGTGCGCACCAAGGACCCGATGTTGGCGGTCTTCCGAGACCGCACCAACCTCGCCACCCGCGAGGCCTTCATGCGCGAGCAGGAAAAGGAGGCGGCCGAGCGCAACGCCCCGAAGCGCGCCGGCAAAGCAGGCAAACGGAAAGGAAAGTCAGGCGACGAAGAACCCTGACGACACCCGGACCGCGGCCTTGCGCCGACGCGAATCGGCCCCAACCTGCACCCACCACCCCATGAAAAACCTGCTCCGCCTCCCCGCCTCGCTCGCGTTACTCGCGCTCACCGTGCCGGCCTTCGCCGCCGACGCCGGTTTCGTTTCCCTCTTCAACGGCCGTGACCTCTCCGCGTGGAAGGTCCCCGCCGGCGACAACGGGCACTGGAAGGTGCTCGACGGCGTGATCGACTACGACGCGCGCAGCGAGGCCCCGGGCGACAAGAACCTGTGGAGCGCGAAGGAGTACAAGGACTTCGTGCTTCGCATGGACTGGCGCATCAAGGAAACGACCGGGCTCTACCCGGTTCCCACCGTCCTACCCGACGGCAGCCACAAGAAGGGACCCGACGGCAAGGACATCATCACCCCCACGCCCAACGCCGACTCCGGCGTTTACGTGCGCGGCACCAGCAAAGCCCAGATCAATATCTGGTGCTGGCCGATCGGCTCCGGCGAGGTCTACGGCTACCGCATGGACCAAAAGATGCCGGCGGCGGTGCGCGCGGGAGTCACCCCGAAGGTGCGGGCCGACAAACCCGTGGGGGAATGGAACAGCTTTGAGATCACGATGAAGGGAGACCGTCTCACCGTCGTGCTCAACG
>JBEGJD010000246.1:0-7425 GCA_041184765.1 Verrucomicrobiota bacterium
GCGGTTTGCCCAGGGCCTCGAAATGGAGGCAAAGCATCAGTAGCTCGTGCTCGGGCGTAACCGTTCCCGCGGCAGCCGCCGGAGCGGGCGCGGGCGGGGTTTCGCCCGGGCGGGCGGGGGCTTGCCGGCGAAGTTGGCCTTCGGCGACCTGAAGCTCCTTCTCCATGACCCGCGGGAGCAGGCCGAGTTTTGCCGCGGCCTCGGTGACCAGGTTGGCCCGTGTCGCCTCGCTGGGACTGTTGGCGATGAGTTCCGCCACCGCGCGGGCGGCGCGGCTGCGTTCCTCCGGGCTGGCGGACATGGGGTTCGGGAGCACCGCGCGGGCGGCGAACGCCACGGCGCTCAGCGAGGCGGCGCGCACCTCGGCGTAGGCGGCGAGTCCGCGCTCGAGAAAGAGGAGGTCCGGGTCGACCTTCGAATCCCCGCCGAGGGTGAGAAAACGAGCCTCGAGTCCGGCCCGCAGCGCCAGCGGCAGAAAACGCAGCGCGGCTTTTTGACCGGCGCTGTCACTGTCGAAGAAACATTCCACCTGCGGATGATAGCGGCGCAGGAGCGCCAGCTGTCCGTCGGTGATTGACGTGCCCTGCGGCGCGATCGCCGTCTTCAACCCCGCGCTCCAGCAGCGGATGGCGTCGAGCTGTCCTTCGACCAGCACGAAGGGTTTGCCGTCGCCGACATTTGTGCGGGCACGGTCCAGATTGAACAGCAGGTTGCCCTTGGTGAAGATGGGCGTCTCCGGCGAATTCACGTACTTCGCCTCGTGCGCGGGATCGTCCTCCGGAGTCCGGTCGGTTTGACGCGCCGTGAACGCCACCACGCGCCCCTGATGGTCCCGGATCGGAATCATCAGCCGGCCTCGGAACCGCGGACGCAGGCTGTGCAGCGTGATCGCCGCGTCGTCATGGATGAAGAACAGGCCGCACCGGCGCAGCGCCTCCTCGGAAAATTTCCGGCGCAGCAGCGCGCCCGCCAATCCAGCGCCGGCGGCGTCCGCGGCGCCGATCTTGAACTCCGCCGCGATCTCGGCGGGGAAGCGGCGGCGCTCGATCCAGTAGCCGCGGAACCAATCGCCGGTGTCGTCCTTCGCGAGGAGTGCCTGGTGAAAGTGGTCCGTCGCGATCTCGTGCAGGTCGAACAGCTCCTGCCGCAGCGAGCGTTCCTCGCGCGAGGGGGCCCCGGTGCCTTCCTCGTACTCGATGACGATGCCGTGACGCTTGCCGATGGCCTCGACCGCCTCGGTGAATCCCAGCTGCTCCGTTTCGCGGACAAAGGTGATCAAGTCGCCGGCCTTCCCGCAGCCGAAGCATTTGTAGAAGCCTTTGTCGGTATCGACGTTGAAAGAGGGCGTGCGCTCGTTGTGGAACGGACACAGTCCCTTGAGCCGGGATCCGCCCGCCTTCCGCAGTGTCACCACCCGACCCACCACGTCAGCCAGGTTGACGCGCAACTTCAGGTCGCGGACGCAGGCTGGTTTGATGACGGGCATGAGGGCGGAGCGGCGGAGGAAAGGCGGTGAAACGGACGTCTCGCGCGGGCCCGGGGCGCCGAGCGTTCGCCGTCGCGCCGCCGAACAAGAATGCACTTTCAACCCGCACCACCCGCTGTCAAGTTCCCCGCCCCGTCGCGCCCGCGGCCGAGGATTTTCCTCCGGTTCTCCGCGGAACCCGCGGTCCGGCGGGTGTCCCACTCCCATTCCCTCCATGCGTCTTTCCTTCGTTCCGGCCGTCGTCCTAACGCTGTTGCTCGCGGTATTCTCCTCTGTGCGCGGGGCTCAGCCGGCGACGCCCTCCGCCGCGGAGCCCGTGTGGCAGGCCCGGCTCGCGGCCTTCGACGAGCCGACGTACGCGGCGCAGGTCGAGAAGATGATCTCGGCGTTCGAGCAGGCCACGGGAAAACGCCTCGTCCCCGGTCCGAAGCGCAAGGCCGGGCTCAAGATCTACGCCGACTCGGGGCCGGGCCTCGCGACTCCGCTGCCGCTGGTGAAGGCCGTCATCGCCTCGCTCAAGAAGCGCGGCTTCGAGCACAACGGCATCTTTCTCGTCGGCCTCAACGCCCTGCGGCTGCGCATGACCGGTTACCTGCCGTCGCTCGTCTCGGGCTCCACGCCGTTCTCGGGCAACCCGGTCTACGTGCTGGAGTCGGGCCGCTACTACGACCCCGTGTGGTTCTACGATTCGCCGCTCCCGCAGCGTTTCGACCCGATCTTCGCGCAGGAGCAGACCAAGGGCGTGCAGGCCAACACTTCCAAGGACGAGGACCGCAAGAGCTTCCTCGCCACGCCGCTGTTCCTCGATGCCGACTTCTGGATCAACCTGCCGGTCTTCACCGACCACCCGACGCTCGGCGTCAACGGTGCGCTGGTGAACGCGACCCTTTGGAACGCCTCCAACACCGCGCGCTTCTTCCGGTCCCCGGCCAACGCTCCCGCCGCGGTCGCCGAGATGAGCGCCATTCCCGAGCTGCGCCAGACGTGGATGTTCACCCTCGCCAGCCTCGAGCACTACCAGTTCGTGGGCGGCCCGTTCTTCAACTCGCTCTACACCGTCTCCGAGCCGCTGCTCTGGCTCACCAACGATCCCGTGATGATGGACTCGCTGGCGCGCGACCGCATCAACGGCCACCGCAAACAGCAGGGCTTCGAGAACCTCGACGAGGAGATCCGCACCCTTGAGTTCGCCGAGACCCTCGGCGTCGGCTCGACCAAGACCAAACAGGTGCGGATGATTCCGATCGAGTGAGACGACGATCTCGGGTGTTTCGGACGTGGGATCCGAGCGCACGGGTGGAGGTGGAATCCGGGGCGGAATTGCGCTCCGCGCGCACAGGGGGTGCGTCGCTTGACACCCCGGCACGGCGTGGCGACACCGGAGGAATGTTCGTTCCCAACCTGTATCGGACGGTGCTTTCAACGGCCTTGGTGGTTTCGTTGCTGGCGACCGGAGTCGCCTCGTTGGTGCAAGGCGCGACCCCGGCGGTGGACTCGATTGAGGTGGTGGCCGACATCGATTACGCAGGCTCCGGCAATCCGCGGCAGCAGCTTGATCTTTACCTGCCGAAGATGCGATCGAGCGCCGCTCCGTTGCCGGTGATCGTCTTTGTGCATGGCGGGGGATGGGTGGGTGGCACGAAGGGGGCCGGTCGCGTCATCGTTCAACCTTATGCCGCCACTGGAAGTTACGCGGGCGTTTCAATCGGCTACCGCCTCGCCAGCGAGGCGCGCTGGCCGGCGCAGATCCACGATTGCAAGGCGGCGATCCGGTGGATCCGCGCCAACGCGGCGCGCCACGGGCTCGATCCCGACCGGATCGGCGTGATCGGCAGTTCGGCGGGCGGCACCCTTGTCACCTTGCTCGGCGTGAGCGGCGGCGTGGAGGACCTCGAGGGTTCGGTGGGACCGCATGGCTCCGCGAGCAGTCGTGTGGCCTGCGTCGTGAACCGTTTCGGCCGCTTGAACTTCCTCGCGCAGCCGGAATCGGCCCGCGCCTCCCCGGCCCAGGCGGGTCCGCTCGCGCAGCGCCTAGCGCTGATGTTCGGCGGACCGGTCGACGAAAAAGCCGGGTTGGCCCGTCGGGCGTCGCCGGTGTCGCACGCCGCCGCGGGCCTGCCGCCGATCATCACGTTCCACGGCACCGCGGACACCTTGGTGCCGTTCGTGCAAGCGGAGGAGTTCGACGCCGCGATGCGACGCGCGGGCGGCGCGCATCTCCTGGTGCCGGTCCAGGGAGGCGGGCACGGCTACGAGAACGCGGAGGAGCGGCGGCGAGTCCGGCAGTTCTTCGACCAGCATCTTCGCGGGATTCCTTCGTCGATCTCCACGGAGCCAATCCCGCATCCGGTGAAGCGTTGAAACGGCTCCGGCGCGCATTCGACCCGCCTTCACCAATCGTAGCGTGGCGGTGTCGACCGAAGCGCAGAGGCATTTCAACGCCGAGACGCTGATCTCCGCGGCCTCTGTTGCCGCTTGTTCCAATCCGGCCGACAGCAGCAAACGGAGGTAACTGAGAACGGCCGTGAGATTTCGTCCGCGGCCAAAAGCGGGTTTGCCGGGCGGCGGGGCCGTTGTTTCCGTCGCGGCAACCCCATGAAGACCTCACGCGGCTGGCATCTTGCGGCCCTTCTCCTGCTGCCGGTCCTTGTTTCCATCTCGTTCGCCGCGGACGCCCGCGTGTTCCGCGCCGGCGCGGCCACCAGCAACATCACGCCGCAGTTGGGCGAGGGGATCGTCGGCAACTTCACGATTCCACCGGCGACGCACGTCCACGACGAGCTCCACGCGCGCTGCCTCGTGCTCGACGACGGCTCCACCAAGCTGGTCTTCGTCGTGGTCGACAGCGTCTCCGTCAACCGGGAGGTGTTTGACGCGGCGCGCCGTGCGCTCGAGCGGGACACGGGGATTCCCGGTGGGAACATGCTCATGTCGGCCACGCACACGCATTCGGCGACGAGTGCGCGGGGCAGGGATGCGATGGCGATGCGCAACTCCTCGGGCGACGCGGGGGAGTGTTCGCCGCTCGACGATTACCAATCGTTTCTCGTGCGGCGGATCGTCGACGGGGTTAAGCGCGCGGTGAACCACCTCGAACCGGCGCGCATCGGCTGGGGCGCGGGCCAGGTGCCGCAGCATGTGTTCAACCGGCGCTGGGTGCTGAAGGACGGGAAGACGGCGGTGAATCCGTTCGGTGGACAGGATCGTGCCGTGATGAATCCGGGCTCGCGGCCGGACCTCGAGCGCCCTGCCGGTCCAGTGAACCCCGAGGTTTACTTCATCTCGGTCGAGTCCGTCTCGGGACGACCGATCGCGGTGTTAGCCAACTATTGGCTGCACTACGTCGGTGGCGTGCCGACGGGACACATCTCCGCCGATTACTTCGCGGTGGTGGCCGACCGGCTGCAGCAATTGCTCGGCGCGGACCGGCAGGACCCGCCTTTCGTTGGCCTCCTCGCGAACGGTCCCTGCGGAGACGTGAACAACAACAACGTCGCGCAGCCGGACCGGAAGAAATACGCGCCGTACGAAAAGATCCGGCTCGTCGCCGACGATGTGGCGCGCGAGATCGCACGGGTGCGGGCGGGTGTCCGGCACCAGGACTGGGTCGAGCTGCGCGCCGCGAGTACGGACCTCGTCCTGCGCACCCGCCGGCCCGATGGCGACGCGGTGGAGAAGGCGCGTCGGGTGCTTGCCCGCCCCGCCACCGTTTCGCCGATCCATCGCTTGGAAAAGAACTACGCCGAGCGCGTGATCTCGGCGGCCGACTGGCCGGAAACGCTGAGCGTGTTGCTGCAGGCGGTGCGCATCGGCGGGCTCGGTGTGGCGGCGATCCCGTTCGAGGTGTTCACGGAGACCGGGCTCGATATCAAGGCGCGCTCGCCGTTCCCCGACACCTTCACGATCGAGCTGGCGAACGGTGGGTACGGTTACCTGCCAACGCCTGCCCAGCACGCGCTCGGCGGTTACGAGACGTGGCTCGGCACCAATCGCGTTGAGACCGGGGCGTCCGACAAGATTGTGGGAAAGCTGCTGGAGTTGCTCGCCGACGTGAAGCGGGGCGCTTCCGGGAAGCCATGAAGTTCCAGTGGAGCTTCCGGTGCTTGCTTTTCGCCACCGCAGCTACGGCCGGCGCGGTGGTTGGGGCATCGGCCGCGCCGGCGACGGCCCAGCCGAACATCCTCCTCATGTACGTCGACAATGTCGGCTACGGAGACCTCGGTTGCTACGGCAACCGCGACGTCATCACTCCGCGGATTGACCGTCTCGCGCGGGAGGGGGCGCGTTGCCTCGACTTCCAGGTGGTGACGACCAGTTGCTCGCCGTCGCGCGGGGCGCTGCTCACGGGCCGTCATCCTTTCCGTAACGGACTCTCCCACCAGCTTTCCGCCGCGGAGAACCGGGGCGGCATCGGCCTGCCGCAGGGGGAGCGTATCATCCCGCAATTCCTGCGGGCGGTCGGCTACGCGACGGGTTGTTTCGGAAAGTGGAACATCGGTTTCGCCCCTGGCAGTCGTCCGACCGACCGTGGCTTCGACGAGTTCCTCGGCTTCCGCTCGGGTAACATCGGCTATTACGAGTACCTCTACGGCGGGGAACACGACCTGTTTCGCGGGACCGAGCCGTTCCGGACGGATGCGTACAGCACCGACCTTTTTGCGGATGCGGCGGTTGATTTCATCCGTCGCCATGCGGGGCGCCCCTGGTTCGTCTACCTGCCCTTCAATGCCGCGCACTTTGTCTCCGATGGAAATGTCCCGCGCGGCGTGAAGCCGTTATGGCCGGCGCCGGCCGCCGCGTTTGCCCGCTATGGCTGGACGGCGGACGAACCCGACGAACGCCGGCGTTACCGCGCGGTCCTGACGGCGCTCGACGACGCGGTCGGTCGCGTTCTCGACGAGATCGACACGCTGCGGCTGCGAGAACGCACGCTGGTGATGCTCATCTCGGACAACGGCGCCTTCATGCTCCCGGGTCGTGGCCTCGAGGTCGCGTCCAACACCCCGCTGCGTTCCGGGGGCACGACCTCGTATGAGGGCGGTACGCGCGTGCCGGCGCTTTTCCGTTGGCCGGGTCGCATCCCGGCCGGACGCGACGTCCGCGCGATGCTCACGCAGATGGACGTGTTGCCGCTGTGCCTCGCGGCTGCCGGTGTGCCGCGGGATACCGGTCGGATTCTGGACGGTCGCGACCCTTTGCCTGCGCTCGCGGAGGGCGCCCGCACGCCGCATCCGCGGATGGGTTTCGGGTACGCGAAAGGCGCGGCCTACCGGGAGGGGGATTTGAAGGTCGTGCGCGAGGCGCCGGAGAAACCGTGGGAGCTGTATGATCTGGGAGTGGACCTCGGTGAGGCCCGCGACCTCGCGCGCGAACGTCCCGCGGACCTGGCACGACTCGTCGACGCGCAAACCAATTGGCTCGAGGACGTGCGGCGTGATTCCAGTCCCCGGGCGCCGATGCCGGCCGCCCCGAAGCGTTTCAAGTGAAGGCCGGCCGCAGGAGTGGACCAAGCCGCGAGCGATAGTTCCTGCAGCGTCTAGAATTGAAGCGCAGCCGGATCTGACGCGGCCGCCCGTCGCGGATCTTTCCGTCGGCTGTACTGACGTCGATGCCTCTGACTGCTTCTACCTCGAGCCGCCGACGACGCTGGCGCGGCTCTTTTCGCGCTCGGCGAGGGCCTTCGGCATCGCATCCATCAGCGCGAGGATCCGCTCCGGATGCGTCGGATGGGTGGAGAGCAAGGCGGGGGGCGTCGGGTCGTTGGCGGACTCCAATTCGAGCGCCTCCAGGACCTTGACTGATTCCTGCGGGTCAAACCCGGCGCGCGACATGTACATCAGGCCGACGTAATCCGCCTCCTTCTCCTTGGCGCGGTCGAAGGCGAAACCGCTGATGCCCGTCGTCAGACCGTAGACCTGGCCGAGCGCGTCGATGGTGAG
>JBEGJD010000247.1:0-4718 GCA_041184765.1 Verrucomicrobiota bacterium
GGGTTCCAGGTGAGCTCGATCTCGTTGCCGCGGCCGAGAATGTCCTGGGTGTCGCCGAGGTTCGGGATGTCGGTGCGGGCATAGTCCCCGCCTGACGCGGGCGCGTCGAGGCTGGCGGAAGTCCGGGTGCGCGCGGGGATGATTGCGTTGAGTCGGCTGAGAGCGTCCATCGCAAGCGTGTAGTTGGGGGTAGCGGCGCCCTGGTTGCCGAGCCGCTGGGCCTCGATGAGGAACTCCAGTGGCTTGAGGATGCCCTGGTTCACCAGCGTGGAGTACTTCGAGCTGGTGCCGCCGTTGGCGACCGCGCACTCGTAACGGTTGAGGCGGACGACGAACTTCGAGTCGAGCAGGTTGAACGTGAGGCCGTACTCCTTCGTGCGCCCGGAGGGCGAGGGGAGCTGCGCCCCGTAGATGTCGTTGGCGGTGGCCCCGAGGCTGAAGTTTTCCGACTCGCCGTAGTAGGCGTTCACCTTGCCCGCCAGAGGCAGCGGCACCCAGCGGTCGGGCCATTTGCCGACGACGGACCACGACGTGGTGCGGAACTGGTCGTCGATGCGGTTGAGCAGCGCGGCGGGGGAGGTGATCGAGGCGCGATCCGCGAGGAGATTCGGGCCGGGCAACGCCTGGCGGATCTCTGAAACGACGGAATCCTGCCGCCAGCCGTAGAGACCGATCAGGTGGTTGCGCAGAAACGAGGCGTTCCACGTGGCCGCGAGGGTCTCGACGTTCTGGGTGTTGCGGGAAAGGTCCTCCATTTCCGCGCCGGTCTGGAGGTTGAGGGTCTCGTAGGCGGCGGTGGTCGGGTTGAACGTGCGAAGTGCGATGGTGCGGCCCGGATCCCAGAGTTTCTGGGAAGTGAGCGGTGTCAGGCGGACCTGGTTCTCCGACTTGGCGCCGAGCACCGAGTCGCCGAGGTAGACGATGTTGTTCACCTTGCGGCGGCTGGACCCGAGGGGATCGGTGGCGCTGAAGACGAAGCCCCCGTTCGTGTTCTGGAAATACTGTCCCCAGCTCGCGGAGTCCTGCCGCTGATCATACGAGCTGCCGATCGCGGTGAAGGTGTGGCGACCCAGCCAAGTGGCGAAACGCGAGTCCGACCACTGCCGTTTGGGATCAAACTTGGCGAAAGCCGTGGCGCGGAAGGATTCGCGCTCGTCGTTCACGGTTCCCATGCTGACGCGGTCCATCAGCAACGGCCGGCCAAGGTTGGGATTCGGGAGGCCGAGGTAGTCCTGCATGAGGTCCACGAAGATGCCGGAGTAGTTCTGGAAAGGGACATAGGCGCTGCGGCGATAAATCTGCCGGTCGTAGGCGAGCTCGAGGCCCGCGCGACCGTCGAGGATCGTCTGCTCGAACACGACGTGGTGGTGGGTCCACTTGTCGTGCTGGAACGCCGCGTCGCCGGAAAGCATCCGCCGGGTGAAATCGAACATCGCGAGGTTCGTGAGGGAGACGGGAATCTGCACCGGGTTGCTGCGCCACGGCTGCTCCGGCACGAAGTAATTGTAGGCTGGGGCCGCACCCACGCCGTCGGGATTCATGGCCAGGAGCGGGTTGTTAATGGCCGAGACGTTCGACTCGATCGCGCCGCCTCCGCCTACCGCACCGCCCGGGTTGACCGAGCCCGGCAAATAGACAGCCGCGATCTGTCGCGACATGTTGGGATGGAAAATCACCCGCGGATTCACGGCGCTGTTGTCGTGGTAGACGACGGCGTTGCGCAGGATCGCGAGCTTCACGTCGTTCGGTATGCCCGCGGTCGTGAGGTAGGCGTTGGTGGTGCCGGCGGGACGCCACGACTGGGCGATCGGACTGTAGATCAGGGGGTAATCATCCGGCACGGACAGGTTGGCCCCGGGAGTGGAGGCGATCACGGAGCGCATGCGCTGGACCATGAGCGGCTGGTTGCCGAGCCAGCTCGCGATCGTGCTGGCCGGGGGAATCGTGTTCGGACGGTTTGCGCGGCGGCCGCCGCTCTCGACCGAGCCGCGCAAGGTCGCTCCCGCCCACGGGCGATAGGTGACGGCGCCGTATTGCCGGTGATCGTCGTCGAAGGCGGGTTTCTGGTAAAACCTCCGGTCGTCGCGCACCGCGGCGAAGCGCACCGCGAGTTTGCGGGGGACGATGACGCGATTGAGGTCCGTCTCCGCGCGAAAGGTCCCCTCGCTGTCGGCGTCGATGCGCACCTCGTGGGCGTCCTTGAACCTCGCCGAGGCCAGCTGCGTGTTGACGATGCCGGCCGGGCTGCCGAGTCCGAAGAGAATGGCGTTGGCTCCGCGGTTGATCTCCGTCGACTCGGTGTTGAACCGGTCGGAAGGGATGAGACTGAGGAAATAGTTCCGCGTGAGATCGGCGCCGGCGATGCCGCGCACGCGCTGCGAACCCTGCGGGTTGACGCGGGAGGATTGGTCGCCGGTCGAGGTGGTGCCGACGTTGAAGTCGCTGAAGTTGCCGTTGATGCCGCTCGCCTCGGTCGAGGTGGTGAAAAGGAACAGCTGGTTCAGGTTCGTCGCGCCGACGTCCTGCATGAACTCCGGCGTGATGATCTGCACGGAGGAGGCGATCTCATCGACGTTCATCTTCAGGCGTGAACCCGCGAGCGTCTGGGAGGCGTAGTAGCCCTTGAAGGCCTCCGCGGTCACCTGGAACGGGGAAAGTTCGAGCACTTCCTCCGCAGGGGATGATTTCGCGACCGCGCCGGCGGGGGTGGCCGTCTGGGCTGTAAGCAGCGGCGCGAGAAACAACGAAACGATAAGGGCGGGGCGGGTTTGCATGGTGTCTAATGCCCCTAGGGATCGGGTGGGGTCGGGGCGGAGGTGCGCGAAGCAATGAAGCCGTTGGGGAAAAATCAATCCTTCCGCCCTCGGGGCAGACTTCCCGCTCAACCCCGTGCGGCGGCGCGAAGATTTCCTGGGGATTGAGCCGGATGACGTTTTCACCGGTCGCACCGGCACGCAAAGCGTGGGGTAGCGTGGTCAAATCTTTGCCTGATCTAAGCCGAAGGCGTCGTCTCGGCCACGGCGTGGGTGGGTGAAGAGGGATGTATTCGCGAGGCCGGCTCCAGTTCTCGTGCCCGGCGCATCCTTGAAGGCCAGCAATCCTGCCCAGAACTCTTTGTAACGGAGTTGGGTTGGTCGCGGGCAAGTTGAACGTTGCCAAGGCCGCGGGCGGCGCATGGATGGGGGGATGAAGCAAAGACGGCGTGCGCGTGCGGCGGCGGGTGAGCCTTGGGGCGCGGAACGGGCGGCACTCGAAACGACGCGCGATGCGGTCAAAACCCCCGAGGGCGGCTGGCTTCGCGTCGTGAGAGAGTGGCGCGGCACCCGACAGAAGGATCTCGCGGCGCAACTGGGGACCCAGCGCCAGGCGTGGGCGCAGCTGGAGCTCTCGGAACAGCGCGATGCCATTTCGCTCTACTCGCTACGCAAGGCGGCCAAGGCGCTCGGTTGCGATGTGGTGTACTACCTCGTGCCGGCGAAAGGAGAGCAGGGGGCTTCGGCCGCGCTTCCTGCTCCGACGGCTGTTCCCGTTCCGGTTTCAGCTCCCAAAGACGCCTCGCGATCAGCGACAGCGGCGGCCGCGGCGGACGCCTCCGGAAGCTGGTTCGACTCCGAATTGCGGACCGAGTTGCTCTGATCGCCCGCGGGGAAGTCAGGTGCGGCGGCTAAGCACGTCGCGTTCGTGGCGCTTGACCTCGGCGAGCCAAGTTTCGCCGACCGGAACATCCTCGCGGTGGCAGTAGTAATCCCACACCGCGGCGAACGGCAGCGTCTTCGCCTCCTCGAGCAGCGCCAGCCTGGCGGTGCGGTCCCCGCCCTTTTCGGCGGCGCGGATCCGCTCCACCGGCGCTACCAAAGCCTGGAGCAGAGCACGTTGCATGTTGCGCGTTCCGATCACCCAAGCGGCGATGCGGTTGATGCTCGCGTCAAAGTAATCGAGTCCGATGCGCACGCGCCCCGTGTAGCCGCCCCAGACGATTTCCTGCGCGATCGCCTGCAGGTCGTCTGTCAGCGTCACGACGTGGTCGCTGTCCCACCGCACGCCGCGGCTCACGTGCAACGCGATTTCGGGCAGGAATTGCAGCACGGAGGAAATCTTGTCGGCGATTCCCTCGGTGGGGTGGTAGTGCCCGGCGTCGAGGGTGAGCAACTTCCCGCGGCTCACCGCGTAGCCGAGGTAGAACTCGTGCGAGCCGGCGACGTAACTTTCGGAGCCGATGCCGAAGAGCTTGGGTTCCACGGAGTCGACGTTGTATCGCGGTTCGATGCGCGGTTTGAAGATGGCGTCCAGTGATTCAGCCAGCCGCTCGCGCGGTCCGCGGCGGTCGGCCGGGGTGTCCTTTGTGCCGTCGGGGATCCAGAGGTTGGTGAGGCAAGTCTTGCCGGTGGCCCGCCCCATCGCCGCCCCGATCTCGCGGCAACGGATGCCATGCTGGATCCAGAAACGCCGGATCGCCGGATCGGAGTGGGAGAGGGTGCAGCCGTCCTTCACCAGCGGGTGCGAGAAATAGGTCTGGTTGAAATCCAGCCCGATGCCCAGCCCGCGAGCCCAGGCAATCCAGCCGGAGAATTGCTCCGGACTGAGTTGGTCGCGATCCACACGTCGGCCACCCGTTTCGGCGTAGGAGGCATGGAGGTTCAGGCGCTGCGTACCGGGAATCAGCGAGCGGGCCTGCTCGAAATCCGCGCGGAGCTCGACGGCCTCGCGGTGACCGGGAA
>JBEGJD010000248.1:0-4465 GCA_041184765.1 Verrucomicrobiota bacterium
ACTTGGTCGGACCGCCGTAGAGTACGTACGGTCCCGCCGCCGGCCACGGCATGCGTAGGCCCATTTGGTACGTGCCCTGTCCGGTGGCGTGGTCGCGGTAAAAGTTGTACGCCGGCAACCCGCGTGCGTCGCGTTCGATGCCGCCGGTGCCCCAGACCTGGTGTCGCGCCTCGGGGGTGAGCGCGAAGGGGGTGCCGTTGTACGCGCGCCAGGTGTTGGTCGCGGCGATGAGCAGCAATGGGGCGCGCTTGGTTCCCGCGGCGCGCCGCACGATGAAGGTGCAGTGATACTGGCGGGGCTTCCCTTCCCACTCGAAGTCGAACCGCGCGACGAAGATCCCGCTGCGCGCCGTCGTCGGCGCGGTCCAGCGGTACGTCACTTTCCAGCGGCAGTCGTAGAGGTCGTCCGAGGCCAGCCGCAGGCCGTGCCCGCGTTTCGCGTCCTTCGCGGGGTCGTACGAGCCGAAGCGGGGAACGTTGGCGGCGAACGACGGGCCGCCGATCATCCACGTGGCGTGGTTGACGATCAGGCCGTGGCGGCCCGCGCCCGAGATGTCGGCCACGCGGTCTCCCTTTTCCTCGTTGAGCGGCCACGCACCGAGCACGCCCGCTCCGCGGGGAGCGGTCAGGCCGCCGTCGGCGAACCGCGCGGCGATCTCCGCGGCCGACAGCGCCCGATCATGAATCGACGGCTGCGCGATGTCGCCGTCGAGGAAACGCGTGGCGGCTCCGGCCTGTCCCATCGCGCCAAGGCGCAGCGGATGCCGGCCGGGCACCAGCGGTCCCGCGAACGGCCACGCGCCCGCTTCGCGGCCGTTGACGTGGACACGTTTCATTGCGCCATCCCACGTCGCGACGACGTGGTGCCATTCGTTTCGCTTCAGGATGCCGGCGGCTGTGCGGTGGATGACCTTTTCGTCGGGCGAAACGCCATCACCGAGGAAGAAACCAACGTAGCCGTCGGGGCCGACGCCGAGCGCGAAACCGTCGTCAGCCTCCTTGTCCTCCTGCGTGACCACCCCCTGCAGCGCCTTGAGATCCCAGGGCCGCACCCAGCATTCAAGGGTGAGCGCGCGCAGCGGATCCTCGATGCCGCGGGCGCAAGCCACGTAGGAACCCGGATGGATCGGCTGAGGGTTCGCGGGAAACAAACCTAGATCCGCCAGAACTTCATCCCCCGCGGGATTGTCGACGTCGCGGCCGAGGCGGCAGATCGACAACCGGTACGGGACGCTGGTGCTCACGCATAGTTCGAGCGTACCGCCGGCAGCGATCGAATGCTCGAGCGGGTAAGCATGCACTCCCGGAACGGGGAGCGCCCGGTGCAGCGGCGGGAAGGCGGGTACTGCTGCCGGAGAAGGCGAGGTGGAGCAGCCCGACGGCAGCAACGTGGCCGCGCTGGTGGCGGCGGCGGTGGCGCCCGCGGCGCGCAGGAAGCGGCGCCGGGAAACCCGTCGATCACCCCTCATGGCGTCTTCTTCGCCGGGCTTTTCGCTTTGGCTTTCGCCGGCGCGGGTGCGGGCTTGTCGTCGAGGTTGCGTTCGAGCGCGGCCGGATCGAGGTCGACCTGCACGCCGCCCGCCGGCACGGGCAACCCTGCGCTCCAGAGTATCCCGTTGAGCACCAGCGTGCGTTGGCTCGGATAGGACCAACTCTTGTGGATGTCGGCGCCGGTGAAACCAAAGCCGCGGCCGCCCTCCGGCCGCTGGTGCGCCCAGGCGATCACCTCCGCGCGGCCGGGGTATTTGCGGGCATCGGCGGTCGATCGCGATTTGTCGGGCACGGCGCCGCGGAGCAGCGGGGTGACGCCCGCGGGCGCGAAGTGCAGGTTGTAAAGCCAGCCGTCGGCGGGCGCCGCGAAGGGCTTCACGCCGCGGGTCACCTCGTGCGCGGTGATGTCGTTGAACTCCATGTCCCAGTGCCCGCGGCTGCCGATGTCGCTGTGGAAGACCGCGCCGAGCCAGCCCTTCACCGCCGCGCCGTCGGCCCCGAGGGGAAAGTCCATCGCCTGGTGAAGTAACACGAGCCCGGTGCCGCCCGCCATGAGCCGCGCGAGCGTCGCCCAGCGCTGCGGTTCGGCGAAGGGCTGCTTCCCGCCGCCGTCTCCGTAATAGACAACGCAGCGTGCGCCCTCGAGGACGCGTTCATCCTTCGGCCAGCCGCGCGCCATCACCGGCCAGACGCCGGGCTGCGCGCGCAGCCAGTCCATCAGCAGCGCGCAGCCCGCGAAATACTCGTGGGCCATCGGCTTGCTGCTGGGGCTTCCGGCGAGGATCACGATCTTGGCGAGGCCCGGCCGGGGCGCGTCGACTTCGAGCGCGACACCGGACTGATCGTAGGATGGCGCCGCGGCCAGCGGCGCGAGGGCGGTGAGCAAAACAAACAAGGCGGGGGGAATTTTCATGGGGTGAGATTCGTTTGGGGGCCGGAACGGGGACTTACGGGCGCAGCGCCCCTTGTGATATCTCTATCGCCCATCACGCCTTTCCGGTTGGGCGAAGCGCACTTCGATACCGTCACGGCGCCGGATAAATCACTATGCCGACCCTCTTGATGTGCTCCAACAGGGGCTGATGCTGGATATGGGTCAGCGCCTGTACCTCGAATCGGTAGGGCAATGGCAACTCCTCCAACTCGGCGGCGATCGCCTCGGCGCGCAGCGGCTCTACATCCCCTGTCACCACCAGATCCACATCCGATCGGTCGTTATGGGATCCCTTGGCGCGCGAGCCAAACAGCGTGGCGGATCTCACCTCGGGGTGCCGGCGGAAGATCGAGCGTACCAGTTCCATTTCCTCCGGTTCGAGGGGACTGGCTCTCATTTTTCCGCCTCCTTCAGCAGGAACTCGTGGACCTGGGCGATGGCGGGCAGGTAACTGCGGTGGATGGCCTCCACTGCTTTCTCGAAAGCGACCAGATCATAGGTGTGGGAAAGGAGATTACGGTGATCGAGCATCTCCATCCACACGCGGCCGTCGGAGAGGATTCTGGCTGAATAGGCGTCTTTCAGGACCTGTCGTGGAGTGACCGTGGCGAACACCAAGCCTCCGTGTTCAAGGTAGTCCTTGATCGTTTTCCACGCCAGCTCGAAGGAGTACTCGAACCGCTGCACCACACCCTCCTTCTCCAGCGGGTTCAGAGCCCCGGGCCCTTTTTCCATCGCCGCTCGAAGCAGGACGAAGGCGCGATCGAAATTCTGAAAACGCTGTTTCCAGCGGACGTCGGCTGGCTGGCTCATGGCAGGGAGATTCGGGCCGCGTGACGCCGAGGCGCAGGCTCGAAACCGAGCCGGCAGGCCGGGTTCCGGTTCGCGCGCTTACCACTTGGCATGCCTTTACTTCTATTTCCCAGAATGAAACTGCAAGCGCGGTGAACCATGATTGTAACCCCGTGGCACCGCCGTTTTCGCCGACCATTCTCCCTGATTAAACCAGGATGTCGTGCACGACGCGGCCGTGGACGTCCGTGAGGCGGTAGTCGCGGCCGTCGTGACGGAAGGTGAGGCGCTCGTGGTCGAGGCCCAGTTGGTGGAGGATCGTCGCGTGGAGGTCGTGCATGTGGACCTTGTTCTCCACGGCGAAGTGGCCGAACTCGTCGGTCTCGCCGTAGGCGAAGCCGGGTTTGAAACCGCCCCCGGCGAGCAGCACGGAGAAACCGGTCGGGTTGTGGTCGCGGCCAGTGCCGTTCTTCTCGGCGTAGGGCGTGCGACCGAACTCGCTGCCCCACCACACGATGGTGTCCTCGAGCAATCCGCGGGCTTTCAGGTCGGCGAGGAGACCCGCGACGGGTTTGTCGACGCGCACGGCGTGGTCCTTGTGCTTGGGCAGATTGGAGTGCTGGTCCCAAGCCGGGTTGTTGGTGTTGTCGGAGTAATTGACCTGGATGTAGCGCACGCCGGCTTCCGCGAGGCGGCGGGCCATCAGGCATTGGCGGCCGTAGTCGTCGGTGGGTTCCTCGCCGATCCCGTAGAGGGCGAGGGTCGCGGCCGACTCGCGTGAGAGGTCGAGGACGTCGGGAGCGTGGTTTTGGAGACGCCACGCGAGCTCGTAGGAACTGGCTAGGGCCTCGAGCTCGCGGTCGCCGGGGCGGGCGCGAAGCTGCTCGCCGTTCAACGCGCGGATAAGCTCGAATTGACGCTGCTGGGCTGCGGCGGAGAGGTCAGGGTGGCGGACGTTGCGGAGGGCGGCCTCGACCGCCTTCTGGCCGGCGCGCCCGATTGCGGTGCCCTGGAAAACCGCCGGGAGAAAACCGCTGCCGTAGTTACGCGGTCCGCCGTTGGCCATCGTCGGGCTCAAGGAGACAAACGCCGGCAGGTTCTCGCTCTCCGACCCCAACCCATAGGTGACCCACGAGCCCATCGAGGGGCGGATCTGGTTCGTCGTTCCCGTGTGAAGAAACAGCGTGGCCGGGCCGTGGGCGACGCCCTCGGTGTGCATCGACCGCACGACACAATAATCGTCGGCGTG
>JBEGJD010000249.1:0-5444 GCA_041184765.1 Verrucomicrobiota bacterium
TCGAGCGCCACCGCGATGCGGGCCTCCACGAGACTGCCTGCGAGCAGCAGACCTTCGGGGTCGCGGAGGTGGAGATGGATTTCGCGGGCCCGGATGGCCGGATCGAGTTCCGGCGCCAGCCAGGCGAGCGTGGCCTGGACGCTCGGTAGTTCGCCGCGGTCGTCGGACGACAGTTTCACCGGCTGGCCGAGGCGCAACCAGTGGGCGCGCGCTTCCGGAACGTGCACCGAGATCATGAAGGAACGCGGCTCGACGAGGCGCAGGAGGGGAGTGTCGGCCATCACCTCCTGACCCACGTTGGGGAGCTTGGCGGCGGACATCCCGGCGCCTTCCGACGGAAGAATGATCAGGCCGGCGTAAGGGCTGGTGATCGTGACGGTGTCGACGGGCGTTCCACCTCCGATGATCGCCGCGCCCACGGCCGGCAGATTCCAACGCATGAATCGTTCGACGAGCGCATGGATCGTGTGCGCGTCGGCCAATTTCACCGCCGCCGCGAGTTCCGCCTGCGCCGCGAAGACCTCGGGGCTGTAGAGATCGACGACGGGAGCTCCGGCCGCGACGAGCTCTCCGGCGTGCAGCGCGGCGGGATGGCGTTTCACGATGCGGCCGGCCACGCGGGGAGTGACGACCTGCAAGGTACGCTCGTCGTAGCGCACCGCGCCGTACGCGCGCACGGTGGCCGTGGCGGGGCCCTCGGTCGCCTTCGCGAGCTCGATCCCCATGCGCCGCTGCTGTTCCGCGGTCAGTTCGCCGGCGGTGACCTTGGTCATCCGCATGCCGCACACCGGGCAATCGCCGGGACGGGTGCCGATGAAGTCCATCATCGGGCAGGCGTAGCGCTCTCCGGTCTGGCTGGGCGCGACGGCGGTCTCCGGCATCACCGGGGTGAACAAGGTTTCCTCCGGCAGCAGCAGGAGCACCCCGGCTCCCGTCGCGAGGCCGGCCAGCGCGGTCATCCAACCCTTCCAGATCATGGCGTGCCTCCGGACTTCATCCGCTCGTTCCTGAGGTAGGAGGGTCCGTACTTGTCGGGATCGGCCTTGAACTTCGGCGGGCACATCCGGCAGCCGAAGCCGATCACCTGACCCTGGTAGACCGCGGTCGGAAGTTTCGGGTCCACCGGCATGCCGCAGATGGCGCAGATCGTGTTGACGGTTTTGGCTCCGGCCTGAGCAGCCGCGTGTTCAGAGTTGGCGTGCGGAGCCGCGGCAGGGGCCGGAGCGGCCGCCGGCGGGTTTTCCATCTTGTGGCCGGAATGGGGGTCATGGCGGGCGGTCCGCATCACCAGCACGGCGGCCGCGCCGAGGGCGAAAGTTCCGAGAAAGATGAAGATGTGGCGGATCATGGCGGGGAAACGGGGCGGGTTGCTGAATCGAGGAGTTTTCGGGCCGCGACATGGCGCCAGAGCTCGGCCCGGGCGACGCGCGCCGTGGTCTCGGCTTCGACGATCCGCAGCTGCGTCTCCGAGGTTCGTTCCAGGATGTCGACCGCGTGCAGCACCGCGGAGTCACCACCCATGCCGGTTGGCGCGCCGACGCTGACGGTGCGGCTCAGGATCTCGTGTTCAGTTTCGAGTCGAGTGCGCGTGTCGGCGGCTAGTTTTCGAGCCACCGAGGCAAGTTGTTCGGCGCGCTCGGCGCGTCCGGTCGCGTTGGCGACGCGCCGGCGGGCGGTCTCGCCCTCCGCCTGCGCCGCCGCGCGCTCGGCTTCCGCGGCGCGCGATCCGGCGCGCGCGTAACCGCGGCTGCGCCACGGGATTTCCGAGGAGACCGCCAGGCCGATGGTGTCCTGGGCCGAGGACCCGCCACCCTCGCGCTCCAGGCGAATGCCCACCGCCGTCATCGGGTTCGCTCCGGCGCGGGCCATGCGGCCGGTCGCCAAAGCTTCCGCGGCACGGGCCTCCGCGAGAGTGACCGCTGGTGAGCCCTCGGCGCGGATCGTGGAGATTTCCGGAGCGGCGAAGAACGGGAGCGGAGTTTCGGAGGCGAGGGCCAGGTGCATGCGGGCGGCGGCTTCGGCGTCGGCCGCGCCGCGCCGCGTTTCCTCCAGCGCGAGTTCCAACGCCGCGATCCGCGACTGCAGCGTCAGGCGATCGGCCAGCTTGACCGTCGCGCCCGCGGCCAACCGTGCGTCGAGGCTGGCCAGGGCGGTGCCGAGGCGGCTGCGTTGGGTCTCGAGCAGCGTCACCCGGGCGCGCGCGCCCTCGGCTTCGGCGAGCGCCATCGCCGCGTCTGCGGCCGTATCACCGGCGACCATCGCCAGCTCCGCCTCGGCCATCGAGACCGCGGCGTTCGCGCGTTCGCGGTCCGCGGCGCGTTCACCCCGCCGCGGGAGCGGCTGGCGCAGATTGAATTCCCACATCGACCGGTCGTCGCCCATCGCTCCGCTGTTCACGCGGGAAGCCATCGCCTCCACTTCCGGATCAGCGAGACGTCCCGCCGCCCCCGCCCGGGTCTGCGCGGCGTCGATCCGGCGGCGGGCCGACTCGAGCGCGGGAGTCCTTGCCACCGCCGACAGGAGCGGGGCCGTATCCTCCGGGGCGCCCGCGGCGGTGGCGGCCGCCGCGAGCGCGAGAAGCAGGGCGCGGCGGACACGCATCGGAGTGGAATTACTTCTTGGCCTTCTTCGCGGCCGCCTCGTCGACCTTCTTCAGGAACTTCGCGGGGTCGGCCTTGAAGTCGTCGGAGCAGCCCTCGCAGCAGAAGAAGACCACGCGGTCAGGTTTGCCCGCGGCGCGGTGGATGTAGCCCGACGCCTCGCCCATGCTGCCAAGCGACTCGTTGGAGACGAGGCACGTCTTCAGCGGGTAATTGGCGCGGGCGGCGTTGATGATCTCGGCGTCGGTTTTGGCGGCGGCCGGTTTGTCGGCGGCGAACGCGCGGGTCGCCGTCAGGCCGGCGAGGACAAGGGTGGTTAGGAGGAGGCGGTGGGTGTTCATGATGAAGGTTACTCTAGCTATTAACCCCCGGATCCGCGAATCCCCCGGATTTTTTTCGCGGGATTTCGGCTACTCGGGTTTACTAGGGGTAAAGCAACATTTCTCATGCCGGTTCCCCCCGATTCCCTTTCCCCGCGTTTGCGGGAGTGGCGCGTGAACGCGCCGCGTGATCCGCAATTCCGCGCCCGGGTGCGTGAGCGTGTCGCCGCGCGGTCAGCGGTGGCGACGTGGCCCGATTTCGCCCGGCGGCATGCCGTCGCCGTCGGGCTCGTGGTTGTGGTGGCCGTCGCCGGCGGGGCGGCGGGCGGTCGCGGCTGGGCGAAGGCGCGCGACGCCGCGTTGAGCGCGCGGCTCGCCGACGAATACATCGGCGGGCTCGATGCCCGGCTGGTGGCGCGGCGCTGAGGGATCACCGCGTGCGCAATCTCCTTATCACCGCCGCACTGGTGCTGGCCGTTTGTGTCGCCGCCTTCGGCACGGGCTTCGTGCTCGGCGGCGACCGCGCTCTCCGGGAGGCGGAGCGCGACGGTGACGCGCTGGCCTGGCTGCGCGCGGAGTTCCGGCTTTCCGAAGCGGAATTCGCCGCGATCCGCCGGTTGCACGAGGATTTCAGCGTCGAATGCGGACGTCACTGCGCGGCGATCATCGCGGCGCGCGAGCGCCGAGCCCCGGCGGGCGAAGTCGCGGAGCTCGAGCAGACGTGCGTCGACGCGATGAAGGTCCATTTCCGGCGGGTGGCGGCATTGATGCCGCCGGTGCAGGGGGAGCGTTATCTCGCGCTGGTGCTGCCGCGCGTGGACGGGCATCCGCACCACGGGGCGCCGAATCTGCGCGTGGGGCCGTGACTTCGCCCGCCGCAGACCCCGCCGCAGCGGCAGAGGACCGGCTCCTGATGGAGCGGGTCCGAGCGGGAGACGAGGTGGCGTTCGCGGCGTTGATGGAGCGGTGGGAGCGCCCGGTAAAATCCGTGGTGGCGCGCATGGTGCTCAATGCCGCCGAGGCGGAGGAGCTGGCGCAGGAGGCTTTCGTGCGCCTTTGGCAGCGGCGGGAGGATTTCCGGCCCGGCGCGGAGTTCCGTCCGTGGTTGCTGACCATCGCCGTCAACCTCGCCCGCAACCGCCTGCGTTGGTGGCGGCTTCGCCCTTCCGTCGAGTTGGGAGCATGGCTGGAGGGCGGCGGTGATCACGGGGAAACCACAGGTGGCGCGGGCGCGATGGAGCGGGCCGAGCGCGTCGCCGAGGTGCAGGCGGCCATCGCCGAGTTACCGGTCGAGCTCCGCGAGGCGCTGGTGCTTTTTGAGTTCGAGGAGCTTCCTCAGGCTGAGATCGCCGCGGTACTTCGCACGACGCCGAAGGCCGTGGAGTCCCGCGTCGCCCGCGCCCGGGAAAAACTCCGGCGCGCCCTGCAGAAGGATCATCATTCGCGGTAGCCCCAGCGCGTCTCCGCCGCACCCGAAGCGATCATTCACGATCGCTTCCGAACAGCTCCGCGAAGGGTTAACCACGGATGAACAGGGAGGAACATGGATTAGGGAGTGCCGATGTAGCCGAGGCGGTCTGCCTCGGATCATCAGGTGAGCCCGACGGCCGACTGGTCCTTCTCCGCGCCTTCCTCCTTCGCCGTGCCTACGGAGGACAAGTCGGAGGACAAGGTGCGAGCGGGAGTGAGGGGAATGGGCGGAAGGAATGTCGGAATGTCCGAGGGGGGCGCCCTCGGCTACATCGAGTCCGGCTCATCCGTGTTCCTCCGTGTTCATCCGTGGTTGCTCACCCGCGGAGCGAGTCAGGAGCGCGATGCAATCTGCGTTCGTGCGGCTCTTCGCGGCCATCCGAAATGGCCACCGCAGATTTGGCAGGTGGCGCGGATGAGAGGGAAAGGCTTGATGCCGGGGGTGGACGGTGAACGTGACTCCGGGATCCGACGGTCATTTCCGGCCGGACGGCCGGCGCTTCCGGGGAAGCGCGGGTGTGTTCCAGTTGGTGAACAAAGGCGCCTCGCTGGCGGCAATGCGCCGCACGCGAAGGAGGCCGGCGTCAACGGCAGTCTGCAGGAGCGGTTGGAGCGCGAGGTCACCGCGGGCCAGCGCCGCGCGGGCGAGGGGTAGCATCCGCTTGGGATAAACCGCCGCGAGGGGTTCGAAGCGGCGACCGCGTCGCCCTACCACGCCGCGGTTTTCCGTGGCGGCAGCGGCGAGCTCCGCGAGCCATCGCGCGGGTAGGCGGGGCAGGTCGATTGCCAGCACGGCGACACGCTCGTGCGCGGCGGCTTCCAAGGCGGCGACGATTCCCGCCAGCGGTCCGCCGTCTGGTGTCGGGTCGTGCACGATGGCGGTGAAACCGGCGGCGCAGAGCGCCCAACGCTGGTCGGGTCGGGCGGACAAAAGCACCTCGCCGGCGCCCGCGGCGCGAAGAACGTCGCGCTGCCGTCGCCACAGCGGACGGCCGCCAAGAGGGAGCAAAGCCTTCTCGCGGCCCATCCGCTTGGACCGCCCGGCGGCGAGGAG
>JBEGJD010000250.1:0-8916 GCA_041184765.1 Verrucomicrobiota bacterium
ACGATCGTCTGCTTCCGGCCCGTGCGCTCGGCCCAGTAGACGTGGCCTTCGTCGCCCAGCGTGAGCCACTCGGTGATGCCGGCCTGAATGCCTTTCACGCGCTGGCGCTGCTCGAGCAACGCTCGATCGTCCGCGTGCGCGAGGCCGGCGTGGCGGCCCCGCTGCTCGACGAACCGCTGGGAGCGCTGGAACGTTTTCTCGGGAAAACGGCCGACAAGCTGGAGGACGGCCGCGACCGTGACGAACTCCTCGAGCAGCGCCAGCGCGTGAAAGGCATCCAGGCCGGCGTCACCGAGTGGCTCACGCTGGGCGACGAAGGCCATGTCTACTGGGCCGAGCGCACGGGCCGGAAACAGACGATCGTGACGCTGCGCGGCGCGCCGCTCGACATCGCACCGGAGCTGCGGCGCCACCTGTTCGGCGCCGGCACCGCGGTGATCTGCGCCAGCGCCACCCTCGCGATGGGTGGCCAGATCACCCCCTTCGCGGTCCGCGTCGGCGCGGAGGAGGCGCGCGCCGAGATCGTGCGCTCCCCCTTCGACTACGAGCGCAACATGCGCGTCTACGTCGCCTCCGACGTCCCCCTGCCCTCCCCGCAGGAGGCGCGTCTGGCGTTGGACGTGCTCGCGGACTACGTAGATTTCTGCGTCGCGCGTGTGAACGGCGGAACGCTGGTGCTTTTCACCAGCTACTCCGACATGCGGGCGATCGCGGCCACGCTGGCACCCCGGTTCCTCGACGCGAAACGCCCGTTCCTCATGCAGGGCGACGGGCTCTCGCGCACCGAGCTCGCGCGCGAGATGCGCGCCCGCGGCAACGCCGTGCTCTTCGGCACCGACAGCTTCTGGACGGGCGTGGACGTGCCGGGCGACGCCCTGGCGCAGGTGATCATCACCCGCCTCCCCTTCGATCCGCCAACGCACCCGATCACCGAGGCGCGCTGCGACCGCATCCGCGGCGAAGGTGGCACCCCGTTCAACGAGCTCACGCTCCCCGATGCGCTGATCAAGTTCCGGCAAGGCGTGGGCCGCCTCATCCGGGCGGCATCGGACCGCGGGCTGGTCACGATTCTCGATTCGCGGGTGATCGCCAAATCCTACGGCCGCCTGTTCGTAGAGTCGCTGCCCAATCCGGAATTCACCGTCATCAGCCGCGAGAACCGGGAGCGCGAATTTCGTCCTTTCACCGGACCGCGGCAGGGAACAGCGTGAGCAACCGATGCTGATTTTCCGCTCCGCCGCACTTTCCGATGTGGGACGCGTCCGGTCGGAAAACGAGGACCGCTTCCTGCACGACGAGGCGGCCGGCTTTTATGGTGTCGCCGACGGCGTGGGCGGCCTGCCGGGTGGCGCGGAGGCCGCGCAGCTGGCGATCGACGAATTGGCCGCCGCCTTGCGCACGGTGCCCGCCGGCCGGGAGGCGGACCTGCCCGCGGCGTTTCGGGCCCTGAACGAAAGTGTGCGGCTGCTCGGGCAGCGGCTGAACCCGCAGACGGGGATCGCCACGACCCTCACGGCAGGACTGGTGCGCGCCGGAGTGCTGCGCATCGGACATGTCGGCGACTCGCGGGCGTACCTTAGCCGAAAGGGCGTGTTGAAGCGGATCACCGAGGACCATTCGCTGGAAAACGAAGTGCGGCGCCGTCGGGCGATGGGGGAACTGGTTTCCTACCGGGAATCCCAGCGCAACGCGCTCACGCGCTGCATCGGCCAACCCTCGCCGCTCGAGGTCGACGTTTTCAGTGAGACGCTCGCCGCGGGCGACCGCGTCCTGTTTTGCACCGACGGCATCACGCGCCTCGTCCCTGATCGCGAGTTGGGCGAAATGCTGGCCGCGGCCGCCTCGCCGCAGGCGGTGGTGGAGAGCCTGGTGCAACTCGCGGTGCGTCGCGGCGGACCCGACAACGCCACCGCGGTCGCCTTGTTCGCGGACGCCGGGTGAGACGTGCCCTCGCGCCTCGAGCAATTCCAGGCCCTCGCCGCGCGCCAGCCGGAGAACCAGCTGTTCCGCTTCAGCCTCGCGCAGGCGCTCGAGGCGGAGTCCAGGGCGGAAGAAGCATTGGAACACTACCGGTTTTGTGTCGCGGCCAAAGCCGACTGGATGATGCCGCGCATCCTTCTGGGAAAAGTCCTGCTGCGACTCGGCCGGAGGGAAGAGGCCGGCACGGTGCTTCGCGAAGCCCTGGCGCTGGCCGTGGCCCAGCATCACGAGGATCCGGAGCGGGAATTACGCGCCCTGCTGGCCGACCTCGGCTGAGCCTGGAGCCGCGATCAGGATTTCGCCACGGCCAGCTCCAGCACCCGACCGGGCGGCGAGTAGGAGGCGCCGTTGTGCGTACCCCGCGAGTACTCGAGGATGTAAACCCGGCCGCGGCCCGCGAGGTGCACATCGATCGGCCGCCCGAGCGGTTTCAGGAGCGTGTTCACACGTGCTTGGTAAGCGCCGGCCGCGTCCCGCGAGAGCGCGACCCGCAGCACATCGAAGCCCGCCGCGTCGTCAGGCGTGCGGATGAGGTTTCCAAAACGCGGGACCAGATAAGTCCCGCGATACCCCTCGGGGAAGTCGTCGCCGAGGAACACGATGCCGCCCGGGCACGAATGCGGATCGAACGTGGCGACCGGTGATCCGTTGAAGCCGCCGTCCGGTCCAAGATTAAGGATCGGCGTCGTGAACTTCAGCCCGGCGGGCGGCTCCGGCGTGCGTTCGTAGGCCTTCCGCGTCCAATCCGAGAACTGGTACGGAAAACCGTAATGGCGCCCCCGCTCGATCAGGTTCAGCTCCTCGGGCGCGTGGGCGTCGGGACCGTTCTCGGTAAGGATCATCTCGCCGCGATCGTTCCAGCAGAAGCCGTAGGCGTTGCGGATCCCTTGGGCGTAAACCTCGATCTCCGGCTTCTCCGCCTCGGGATCTAGCCGCCAGAGACAGGCCGTGATCGGAGTCTCACCACCGCCGGCGAAAGGTCCCTCCGGATCCGAAAAGCCGCCGTCGGTGCGCGCGCCGTTGCCGACGTACAGCATGCCGTCGGGTCCGATCGCCATATGCTCCACCGCGTGGATGTACGCCGGTCGCCCCGGGTAGCTCACCTCGAACCACGGGCGCGGATCGGCCGGCGAGCCGTCCGCGTCGCGGCGCGTGGTGCGGTAGATCGTGACCGTGTTCACGGCGGGTTTCGCCGCGGCATTCTGCTGATTCGCAGCGATCAGCAGCCGGCCGCGCCGGTCGAACGTCATCGCCAACACAAACAACGGCCCCCCGAGGTCGCCCTCGCGCCGCGTGAGATAATCCTTCGCGAGGAACAACGGGCGGATCGCACCCGTCGCCAGATCGAGCCGGCGCACGTCGCCGTTCTCCGATAGCAGGAAAAGCTCCCTCCCCTTGCCGTCGCTCGCCATCCGCACCGCTTTCTGCGGCAACCGCGCCACCTCGCGCAGCGTGAACCCCGCCGGGGCGGGCGGCAGCGGTGGATACTCCATCGCGAGCGCCTGGCGCTCCGCCGTGGGGTATTTCGTGGTCGCCCGCACCTCGCGCACCTGCCGCGCCGACACCCGGCCGCCGGGGTTGCCCCAGCTGTTGAGCACGTGCGTGAGCACGTCGGCGATCGCGCCGTCGCCCAGCACCACGGGCGGCATCACGCCGTCGTACGCGACGCCGTTGACCGTCACCGGACCGGAAGCGCCCTCGCACACCACACGGATCGCGCGCTCGATGCCGCGCTCCGACCAGTCGCGGCCGGCGAGCGGCGGGAAGACCCCGGGCACCCCCGCGCCGTTGGCCTGGTGGCATTGCAGGCAATTTCGCTCGTAAAGCTCGCGACCGCGCGTCGCCGGATCTTCCCGCGCTTCCGCCGCCAACAAAGTTCCCAGGAATAGCCCTGCTCCCAACGCCACCCGGGCCCCGGCTGCGTCACGTAATACATTACGAACCCGGGGAGTCATCGCGGCAGAGCCGAGGCGAGGAAGCGCCGGAGGTTGCCGCCCATGAGGCTGGAGACGTCGGCTTCGGCGTAACCACGGGCACGGAGGATGGCGGGGAGGCGCGAAAGGTCGGCGATCGAGGAGAGGTCGGAAGGCGTCTGCTCGGTGCCGAAGGCGCCATCGAGGTCGCTGCCGAGGCCGACATGCCGGGCGTTGCCGGCCAGCTGGCACCAATGGTCGATATGGTCGGCGAGCCGCGCGAGCGTGAGGCCGGCCGAGGAGGGCGTGGTCTTCCCGCGTTCCCAGCCGGGCGTCATCATCCAGCCGTCGAGGCAGACGCACACCACGGCGTCGCGGGCGACCAGCGCGCGGAACATGTCGTCGGCCAGCTGCCGCTGGTGCGGCACGAGGGCGCGGGCGTTGTGGTGGCTCGCCCAGACCGGACCGCGGTAGACTTCCAAAGCCTGCCACAGGCACTCGTCGCTGAGATGCGTGACGTCGAGGATCAGCCCGAGCTCGCCGGCGACGCGCAGCAGTTCGCGTCCGCGCTCCGGGAAAGGTCCCGTGGTGCTGGTCCCCTGCGCGTACACGCCGGGCCCGTAATGCGCGGGGCCGATCGCCCGCAACCCGTCGCCCCACGCGCGCTCTAGGTGCGCCAGCGTGACGAGCGAGTCCGCACCCTCGAGACTGCGGATGTAACCGACCGGCAACCTGTCGGCCGCGGCGTCGTCGGCTGCCTCCCAGCGCGCGACGTGGGCGGCGAGCCCGGCGCGGTCGCGGATCGCGACCATCTCCCCCGCCTCTTCCATCGCTCGGTACCACGCCAGCTGCGCCTGCGTCATGGCCCACGCCTGGGCGGAGGACCGCCAGCCGAACACCGGGCTGTAGGCGTCGTGCTCCAGCCGAGCGATCTGCGTGGCCACGCAGAGCCCGACGCGGCCGCGCCGCATCTCGGGCAGGCAGACGGTGCCGCGACCGCGATCGGGTTTGTCGCGCAGATGCGCCTCGGCCGCACGGATCTCCGCGAGCGGACGCGTTAGGTCGCGGTTCCATTCGATCGCGTTCATCGCGAGATCGAGGTGCGCGTCGACAACGAGAGAAAGCTTCATGATCAAAGCACCAGGGAGAGCAGCAGCACGACCCCCAGGCCGGCGACCCCGAGGATGGTTTCCAGCACAAACCACGTCCGCAGCGTTTGGCCGACGGTGAGGCCGAGGCAGTCGCGGACGATCCAGAAGCCGCCGTCATTGAGGTGCGACAGGACCAGCGAGCCGGAGCCGAGCGAAAGGACGAGGAGGTTGCGGTTCACTTCCGGGTGAACGGCGAGCACGGGCGCGAGCAGGCCAGCCGCGGTCGTGATCGCGACGGTCGCGGAGCCCGTCGCCACGCGGATGAACGCCGCGATCAGCCACCCGTAGATGAGCGGTGACAGGTTCGCGGCGCCGGCGAAACGGCCCAAAGCCTCCGCGACTCCCGCTTCCCGCAACACCCGCGCAAACCCGCCGCCGGCGCCCACCACGAGCAGCGTCATCCCGATTGCCGCCACGCTCTGCTCGGTGAACTCCAGCAGCCGCGCCCGCGAGAAGGGCGCCGCGCGTCCGAACACCGCCGCCGCCAGTACGAGCGCCGCCACCAACGCGGTCACGGGATGCCCGGCGAACGCGAGCACGCCGCGGACGGCGGCACCTGCGGGCAGGAGTAGTTCTACGACTGAAGCGGCCAGCATGAGCCCGACGGGTAACGCGATCACGGCGGCCGTCGCCGCAAAGCCCGGACGTCCCACCGCCGGACCGGTGGTTACCGCGGGCCCGGGTGGCGCGACGTCGATGCGCGGCGCCACCCAGCGCGCGAACACCGGACCGGCGACAAAGGCGGCCGGAATCCCGACGACGAAAGCCAGCGCCAGCACCGCGCCCGGACTCGCCCCCAGGGCGTCGATCGCGACGACGGGCCCCGGGTGCGGCGGCGTGAGGCCGTGCATCGCGGAAAGAAACGCGACGAGCGGCAAAGCCAGCGAGAGGAACGGCCGTCCGGTTCGCCGCGCCAGCGAGGCCGCCACCGGAACCATGAGCAGCAATCCCACGGTGAACCAGGTCGCGAGCCCGACGACGATCCCGAGAACCACCACGCACAGCAACGCGCGCCCGGCCCCGAACCAGCTCTCCAGGCGCTCCGCGAGCACCAGCGCGCCGCCCGACTCCGCGAGCAAACGGCCGATCATCGCGCCGAGGGCGATCACGGCGGCGATGCCGCCCAGCGTGGCGCCCACGCCGTCCTGAAACGCCTTCAGCGTCGCGAGCGGCGCCAGCCCGGATCCGATCCCGGCGAGCAGGGCGGCCGCCAGCAACGCCACGAAGGCGTTGACCCGCAGCCATGTCACCAGTCCCACGAGCAGCGCGATCGCCGCCAGAGCCAGGATCAGTGGCGTCGACACGGAAATCAGACTCCCAGCCGCCGCGCCCGCGCGGTCACCGTCCAGGTTTCCGCCACGCGCCCGTCGCGCACCACCAGCACGCGGTCATGCAGCGCGACCGTGGGGCAAATGTGCCAGGGAATGCCGTAGAGCGCCGAGCCGACGGGAAACTTGTCCGCGGCGGCCGTCTCAATGACGAGGTGCTCCTCGCTGTGCGTCACCGCGCGGGCGTCGGGCAACTCGGGAAACACGACGCGTGGATGCGGCATCTCGCTCGCCACGGCCTTGTGACCGAGATCGAGGCACAACCGGCCGGCGCCCGGACGGCTGATCACGCGCGTGAGGAGCACGGCGGCATGGAGAAATTTGAGGTCGGGAATGTTCCGCTCGTAGCCGGCGTCCCACAACACACAGGTGCCGGGGCTGCACTCGACACCAGCCCGGCGGGCATGAACCGGGAACGTGGGTGTGCCGCCCCACACCAGACGCGGCACTGGCAGGCCCTCGGCGCGAAGCTTCGCAACGAGCGCATCGACCCGCGCGATGCCGTCGGCGGCGGCCGCGATGCGGTCGGCGAGCACCGGTTGGCGCAGGTGCCCGTCATACGCGTGCAGCCCGCCGGCGCGGAGCGACGGCGCGGCGGCGATACGGCGGTAAAGTTGCGCGGCCTCGGGCCCGGGCGCGATACCCGTGCGGGCCATGCCGACGTCGAGATCGACCAGCACCTCGACCACGACCCCGGCCTCGGCGGCGACGCGGGCAAGCGCGTCGACCGCACCGGGATCATCCGCGATCGTGGAGAACGCGACCGACGGGAAGGCACGCATGAGGGCGACGAGCCGCGCGGCGTTGGGTCCGACCGGCTGGGTGGAGAGCGTGATGTCGGTGGCGCCGGCGCCGGCCGCCATTTCGGCCTCGGCGATGGTGGCCGCCTTGCAGCGCGTGATGCCGAGGCGCGCCTGGAGCGCGATCAGTTGCGGCAGTTTGTGCGTCTTGAGATGCGGCCGCAGCCGCTCCGGGCCGCCCGCGAGGGCGATCATGCGGCGGAGGTTTTCCTCGATGCGGTCGGGGAAAACCAGCAGCGCGGGAGAAGGGGCGGCGGACTCGTCGGCGAGCCGCATCCAGGCGGGCGTCATGGCGCGAGCTCGAAGATGGCCTCGATCTCGACGGCGATGTTGCCCGGCAGCGGGCCCATGCCGACCGCGCTGCGGGCGCCGATCCCCCGCTCCGGACCGAAGACCTCGGCGAAGAGCTCGCTGCAGCCGTTGATGACCTTCGGGTGGTCGAGGAAATCGGGCGCGGAGTTCACCATGCCGAGGAGCTTGATGACGCGCTGGACGCGATCGAGCGACCCCAGTTGGTCGCGCACAGTGGCAAGGATGGCGAGGCCGACCTGGCGCGCGGCGGCGTGGCCCGCGGCGAGATCGAGATCGGCGCCGACACGGCCGCGGATCAGCGAACCGTCGGCGCAAACCGGACCGTGGCCGGAGACGTAGGCGAGCCCCTGCACCACAACCAGCGGCCGGTAGACGGCGACGGGACGCGGGGCGGGCGGCAGGACAAGTTGCAGGCGCGCGAGATTCTGCTCGGGGGTGTTCATCGCGAGCCCGAGAAAACAGCCGGACGCACGCGGGGCGAATCTTTACTCGCGACGCGCCGGCGCGCCGCGAGGGATGAGGGAAGGTGAATGGGAATGAGGGGGAAAGTGGCGAAGGGGCTCGGCACCACGTTCAGAACCGCGGAGAGCATGCTGGAGGCGACGTTGCGCCTGCGAGGCGGCACACCGTTTGTTGGTCGTGATGCCGACCGGCTCAGGCGGCGGAACAGGAGAAAGCAGAGATAACGAAATTCGGGGAGGATTCGGGAATCAGGGTTCCGGCGTCAGCTTCACTCAGGTCGGCGGGGCGTTGGGATTATCAAACGATCCAGCCGCGGCCACATCGACCGAGTTTCATTCCGAGGTTATCTATGCTCCGTGCCTCCGTTTCTCCGTGGTGAAATGCCTCGGCATCGCGTTCTTCACTTCGATCGGCAGGCTGGAGGAAAGTTGGAACCGTACGGCGGAATACCGTTTGCCGCGTTCCGCACCGCGCTCCAACCTCGAGCCATGAACGCCGCGCGCAGGATCGTCACCTCGGGACCGGAGAACAGTGAGACGCCCCTCGAGCACGTGCCGAGCTGGGTGACGCCGAACCGGCTCTTCTTTGTCCGCAACCACTTCGAGCCCCCGGCCGTGGCCGACGCCCGCGCCTGGGAGCTCACGCTGGAGGGCCTTGTGACGCGCCCCGCGCGCTGGACCCTGGCGCAGCTGGAGGCCATGCCGCAGCACAGTGTGTTCGCGACCGTGGAGTGCGCCGGCAACGGCCGCTCGTTCCTGAAGGAGAAGGCGGCGGGCGTGCAATGGGGCGCGGGCGCGATCGGTCACGCGGAGTGGACGGGAGTGCGCCTGCGCGACCTGCTCGAACCGGCGGGCGTGAAGGCCGCGGCGACCGAGGTGATCTTCGAAGGCGCGGACCGCGGCGAGGAGGACGGGCACGTGATGAATTTTTCCCGCAGCCTGCCGCTCGCGAAGGCGCTGCACCCCGACAC
>JBEGJD010000251.1:0-5491 GCA_041184765.1 Verrucomicrobiota bacterium
GCATTCCACATCACCTCCGACGAGGCTCTGACGTGGAACCAGATTTACCAGGCCGTCGCCGACGCCGCCGGAGTGGCGCAGCCGAGGTTCGTGCACATCGCGTCGGACTTCATCACCGCCTGTCTGCCGGAGTACACGGGCACGCTGCTCGGCGACAAAGCGAACTCGGCCGTCTTCGACACCACCAAGATCAAGCGCTTCGTCCCGGATTTCGTCGCCACCACGCGGTTTCGCGACGGCATCGCGCAGGCGGTCAAGTGGTTCGACTCCGATCCCTCACGCCAGGTCACCGACCCGGAAACCGATGCCAAGTGGGATCGCCTGATCGCCGCCTACGAGCGTGGCCTCGCCGCCGCGCGCCGGGAGTTTTGAGTCGGAGCCGGCTGCGCGGTTTTATCAGCCCGACCTCGTTCGCGTTCCCTCGCGTCCATCCGTGATCGCGCCTCGCGGAGCGGTTCGGGAAAGCCTGCGGCGGTACTTCTGCCGGAATGATCCGCGGCGGGCGGCCGCGGCCTGCCGGCTTCATGTCATCTGCACCAAGCCACGCCTAACCGAATTACTGCACCTCGGAATCGTCGTCTTCCGCGATGATTTCCCTCGGACACGCCGTGGTCCTATTTATCCGCGCGATCCGCGAAATCCGCGGTTTACGTTCGCCGCCTTCGGGACAGGCTTCGTCCTTACGGTCGCCGGCAAAGTCCGGGGTCGCCGGACCCCGGCTACAAAAGAACCCCATTTATCCGTGTCGATCGGCGTTCATCCGTGGTTAAAAACCGCCTGCCGACGGGGCGCATCAGGGTGCTGAAACCAGCTCACGGAACCAGCGGCGCAGTTGTTCGGTGGAGGGCCGGTCATCCAGGAACATCGCGGTCGCGTGCGCGCCCAGACCCGAGTCGGCCCACGTCACCGGCACCCGCATCGCGTCCATCACGGCCTGGAATTTCACGCGCGAGTTGTCGGTCTGGAAGACCGCGCGGCCGCGGAAACGCCGGGCGCGCTCGAGCGCGCCCGCCTCGGTAGCGCCATTCCAGCCGTCACCGTCGTAGTGCTGGCAGGCGTGAAATCCTTTCCACAGCGCGGCGATGCGATCGTCGCGCAGGCCAATGAAGCCGCAGGCGAGCGCGCCGCGGGAAAAACCGGTAAGCACGATATTCGCACGATCAGCGCCGAACTCGCGGCAGACTTGTTCCACCATCGCGACCGCGTAGGAGGCGGTGTCGTCCGGAACGCCCCAGCCACCCTCCGCGATCACGCCAGCCGCGCGGTCGACGAACGGCAGCGCAAGACAGATCGCGCCGCGACCGCGTGTGATGCCCACGCCGATCACGCATTGGTCCGGCAACCCCGTGGAATAACATCCCGGCACAAAGAAGATATTACCGGGATATTCGACGATCAGCGGCAGAGCCACGCCCGGCCTCCATTCCTCCGGCAACTGCAGGACCGCATAGGGGCCGCCGACCGGATCGCCCGCGAGCCGGTAACGTACCCGGCGACCGGGGGCGGGATCGCCATCGGAGACGGCTGGAACCTCCACCCGCTGCTTCGGCGGCATCCACAGCGGCTCCGCACCGCGCGCCGTTAACCCGCGCATTTCAAGGGCAAGCGGCGCGCGGAAACGGCCCCGCACCATCACCCGGATCTCCTTCACGCGCGCCGGATCGATCTTGGGCGTGCCATCGGGGAAAGTCTCGCGCAGCCGGCAAACGAAGCGTCGCGACTCACCGGGTGCCAGCTTCGCGCTGGCCGGCACCGCGTCCCAACCGCTTTCACCCACGACCCAGAGGAGCACGTCGGCCTCCGTGGTTCCGACGTTGGTGATATCAGCCTCCACCGTGGTCCGTCGCCCAAGTTTCCACCCTCCGTCCGGCGGTGAGATCGTCGCCCAAACGTAAGGCGCCGCGGCAGGAGGCGGGCGATCCGCAACCAACCGCAAGGTCTTGTCCACCCAAGCCGCCCGCAGGCCGCGAAGCTCAGCGAGCAGCGGCGAACCAGCGCCGCGCGGAAAGAGCGAGGCCTCTTCCGCGCACCAACCGACCCCCGCGTCGCAAAAAAGCGCCGAGATAAAAACGAGGAAGGAGACAATCCGGGGCCGGGACGACATCCGGTCCCCGCTATGCCCCACCCGCAGGCAGCCGTGCAAACGTTTTGGCGAACCGCCGGCGTGGACGAAACTTGCGGTTGAAACACCGCCGGCGGAGCGCGACTTTCTCACGCACCCCATGACCCCGCCGCCCCGCGTCCGGATTTACCGCCGGCTGCACGCCCAATTTTTGCTGATGGCCGTGCTGGCGGCGGCGTCCGTCGCTTCGGCCGCTGAGGCGGTCCATCCCGCCCGCGAGGCGATGCTGGTCCTCAAGGGAGAATGTTTCTCCTGCCACAACGAGCGTAAGCGCAAAGGCGGGCTCGTGCTCACCTCGCGCGAAGCCCTGCTCCGCGGCAACGAATCCGGCCCCGCTGCCGAGGCCGGCCGGCCCGACGAAAGCGCCATCGTCCGCGTGATCGCACACGGAGCCGATCCCCAGATGCCGCCCGACCGGCCGCTGACGGACGTACAGCGGAGGATCCTCCGCGACTGGATCACCTCCGGACTGCCGTGGGACGATTCCGCCCTCATCGACGATGAGAACCGGCCGGTGCCACTCTCCCCGCTGCCGGCCGGTTACCAACCCGTGCTGGCGCTCGCCCTCTCCGGCGACGGCGGGCGGCTCGCCGTGGGCCGCGGCGCCGAAATCGTGATTCACGACGCCACCGCCAAGGACTTCCCCGTGGTCGGTCGCTCCGCCGAGCCGGGCGACGCGGTGCAAACGCTCGCGTGGAGCCCCGATGGCCGCTGGCTGGCCTCGGGCGGCTTCCGTCGCGTCGTCCTGCGCGACGCCTCGTCGCTGGAGATACGGCGCGAGGTCACCACCGGTTTGGCCGGCCGGGTGACGGCGCTACGATTTTCACCCGACTCCACCCAGCTTGCGCTCGCGGACGGGGTCACGGGCCGCAGTGGAATCGTGCGGATCATCGATCCAGCGGACGGACGCGTGAGCACGGCGTGGACGGCGCATGACGACACCGTTTTCGCGATCGATTTCTCGCGCGACGGCGGGCGGCTCGCGACGGCGGGCGGCGACCGGCTGGTGAAGATCTGGAATCCGGCGAACCACGCCGAAGTCGCGCGCCTGGAAGGGCACGGTGCGCCGGTGCAGGCGGTGGCGTTCAACGCCGACGGCACGCAACTGGCGAGCGGCGGCGCCGATCGTGAACTCAACGTCTGGGATACCGCCACGCGGGAGAAGATCATCAGCCTCGGCGCACCCGCATCGGCGGTGAACGCGGTGTGCTGGCCCGGCGACGGTGCAAAACTCCTCGCCGCGACCGCGACCAGCGGCGTCCATGCCTACACCAACCTGAAAACCCACCCCGGCGGTGAACGGGCGAAAGGCGGCGACGAACGGAAGCTCGGCGAGCCGGGGGACACCGTACTCTGTCTGACGACGAACGCCGACGCCTCGCTGGTGTTCGCCGGCGCGCACGACGGCTCGGTGACCGCTTGGGACGGCGCGGGAAAACAACTTGCCCGGCTGAATCCGGTCGCCGCGAACGCAGCCTTATCCGCCGCGTCGGAGCCGGTGAGTTTCTTGCGCGACGTCCTGCCCGCATTGACACGCGCCGGCTGCAGCACCGGCGGCTGCCACGCGAAGGCGGAGGGCCAGAACGGCTTCCGGCTTTCGGTGTTCACGTACGACCCGCGGGGTGATTTCGACGCGATCGTGAAAGGGGCGCGGGGACGGCGGGTGTTCCCCGCCGCGCCGGAGGAGAGCCTCGTCATCCGGAAGCCCACGGGGGCGCTCGACCACGAAGGCGGCCGACGATTCGACACCGGCTCCGAATTGCACCGGCTGCTCACGCGCTGGATGCGCGACGGCATGGTTTACCGCGCACCCGGCGAGCCCGACCTGACACGAATCGAACTGACGCCGCGCGAAGGCAACTACCGCCGCGGCGAGACCCGGGAGCTCCGCGTGGAGGCGCACTACTCCGATGGATCCAAGCGGGACGTGACCCGTCTCGCGGCCTACGCGGCGAACGATCCCGAGGTCGTCGCGGTGGATGAGGACGGCCGGATGCGGGTCGGCGTGATCGCGGGTGAAGCGGTGGTCGTCGCCCGCTACATGGGGCTCGTGGCCGACACCCGGATCACCGTTCCCGCCGAGCGGCTCCTGCCGCCGGAGCGCTACGCCGGTTTGCCGCGCCACAACTTCATCGACGAGCTGGCGCAGGAGAACTTCCGGAGGCTCGGACTCCTGCCCTCGGCGCTCTGCACCGACGCGGAATTCCTGCGGCGGGCGAAATTGGACGCGATCGGCGTGCTGCCGACGCCGGAGGAAGTGCGCGCGTTCCTCGCCGACACAACGCCCGACAAGCGTCGGCGCATCATCAGCGAAATCCTCGCACATCCCGCCTATGCCGACCATTGGGCGACCAAGTGGGCCGACCTCGTCCGGCCCAACCCCGACCGCGTCGGGTTAAAAAGCGTGCTCATTCTGGATCAGTGGCTCCGGCGGAGCTTCCGCGAGAACCAGCCTTACGACCGATTCGTGAGCGAGATCCTGCTCGCCGAAGGGACCAATCACCGCGACGGCCCCGCCGTGATCTATCGCGATCGCCGCGAACCCGCCGACCGCGCGACGATGTTCGCTCAGCTTTTCCTCGGCACCCGCCTCGATTGCGCGCGCTGCCACAACCACCCGAACGAGAAGTGGACCCAGGCCGACTTTACCCGCTTCGCCGCCTTCTTCGGCGGCGTGAAGCAGAAGGGCGCCGGACTCTCGCCGCCGATCTCCGCCGGCACCGAGACCTTTTACCACGCCCCGGGTGGAGTCGTGAAACACCCTGTGACCGGCGAGGTCATGGCGCCGCGTCCGCTCGACGGACCCCATAAGCCCGGAGCCAAGGACGAGGATCCACGTCAATCCCTCGTCGCGTCATTGCTCCACCCCGAAAACCCGTACTTCGCCGCCGCCGCGGTGAACCGCGTCTGGGCCGCGTTCTTCGGCCGCGGTTTCGTGGAGCCGGTGGACGACTTCCGCATCTCGAACCCCGCGGCGCAACCCGCGCTCCTCACCGCGCTCGCCCGCGACTTCGTCGCCCACGGCTACGACCTGAAGCACCTGATGCGGGTCATCATGGAGTCGTCGCTCTACCAGCTGAGCTCCGAGCCCAACGAGACCAACCTCGCGGACACCCGAAATTTCTCGCGCGCCTACCGGCGCCGCCTGCCCGCCGAAGTCCTGCTCGACGCCGTCAACGACGCCACCAGCGGGACCGACACGTTCGCCGGGATGCCGCCCGGCAGCCGCGCCGTGCAGGCTTGGAGCTACAAGATCGAGTCGCAGTTCATGGACGCGTTCAGCCGGCCCGACCCTAGCATGGACCCGCCCTGCGAACGGGACGCGCACCTGAGCGTCGTCCAATCGCTCCACTTGATGAACTCGAAGGG
>JBEGJD010000252.1:0-5158 GCA_041184765.1 Verrucomicrobiota bacterium
GCTCGCCGGCGCAGATCCGGATCGGCGAAGGCCTCATCCCCAACGCCGCGATCCGCACGTGGTCGCAGCTCAAGAATTCCGGCACCGGTTACTCCATGCAGAGTTTCTTCTGGCGGAACCGCGTGGTGACCCTGCTCGGCTGGCGGCGCGACGAGGTGGAGCCGTTCCTCGGCACTTTGAAGCCGGCCAGCCAGTTCCCTTTCCCAGCGCTGCCCGGCGCCAGCCGCGCGGACTTTCTGCCTCCGACCCGGACCTACCGCAACGAGCGTGACACGACGACGCAAAGCATCGTCCTGAAGGCCTCGGCGCAGCTGCGCGTGTTCGCCAATCGCTCGGAGAACTTCGCCGCCACCAGCCCGCGGCAGGACAACCTGTTCCGACCGATCGCACCCGCCAGCGGCAAGACCGAGGAGTACGGCGTCGGCGCGGCACTCTTCGGCGGCAAACTCGACCTGAAGCTCACCCGGTTCCAGTCGTCGCAACTCTACTCCACGAACCAGACGGGCGTGGCCCAGCTGAGCATCCCGTCCTTCGAGGCCAATCTTTACAATGCGCTCATCGCCGCCGGTCGCGGCTCCGAGTGGAGCACCATCGGGCTCAACGGACCGACCAACGCCCCCTACGCCCTTCCCAACGGCGCCGCCGCCACGCGCGACGGAATCGCCAAGGGCCACTCGCTCGAGGTTTATTTCCAGCCCGGCCGCAACTGGAACATCTACGCGACCGTCGACGAGCTGAAGCAGACCGCCAGCAACCTCAGCCGGGAGGCGACCGACTTCCTCAACGCCCGCGCCGCCTACTACCGGAAGTACTTTGACGAAGGGCTGCGCCTCAACGGCTCCACGGCCGCGACATCGACGTCCGAGCTGCTGCGGGACAACTTCGCCAACGTCGTGGTCTCCCGCTACGCGAGCGAGATCGCTACCGAGGGCACTTCCAACCGAGGCGTCTCGCCGTGGAGCGCCAAAATGGTCGGGCGCTACGCCTTCACCGAGGGCCGCCTGCGGGGCTTCGTCCTCGGCACCAACCTGCGCTGGGAGTCGAGCAAGGTGGTCGGCTACGCCAACACGACCAAGGTGCTCAGCGTCGGCGGACTCCAGAACTACCCGGTGATCGTCAGCGATGTGGCCCGGGAGTACCGGACGGATCCGGTGTTCGCCGGCGGCGCGTTCGCCAGCTACTCGCGCCGCATCCTGGGCGACAAGGTGCGCTGGAAGGTGCAACTCAACGCCCAGGATATCTTCAGCAAGGTGGGTCTGCGCGTCATCGCCGCCAACGGCGACGGTTCCCCCATCTGGGCGATGTCGCCCTCCCGCGCCTTCGAGCTGACCAATCGTTTCGAGTTCTAAAGCGGCCTCACGTCGCCGGCAACCGGGGGTACCCACTGCAAAGGGACAGGGGTCCGGTCGAGCGTGCCCGTGTGGACGGCGCGATGGGAGCGCCTGCTGCAGCGGACCGCGGGACACCACGAATTCTCGAGGACGCTGCACTCGTCGCCGGAACGGAATGCGGCCGGGGTCCGCGGCGGTTGGTCTGGTTCCGAGGCACCACCGCGCCGCAGGCAATCGACGGCGAATGCAAAAACACATGTTTTTCCGCACTTCTCCATTTTTTCCCGGGCGAGGAGACGGTAAGCTGCCGCGGCATCGGGCTCGTTCCCCGGCGATCCGCCCCAAGCCCTTCCGCCTCCACCCACCATGAAAACCCCGCTCGTCCGCTTCATCGCGCTCGGCTGCTCCGCCCTGGCGCTAACGTCCGCCCTCCGCGCCCAGACAGCCCCGCGCCCCGCCGAAACCGCCACCCAGGCTAGGGAGACTGTCACACTCACCGCGTTCGAGGTGACCGAGGATGCCTCCAACACGTACCAGGCCACGAACACGAACGCCGTCACCGGCACCAACACCGCGCTGGGCAAGACGCCCCTCGACGCCAAGGTCTTCAACCGGCAACTGATGGATGAGATGGGCGTGGTCGACATGACCCAGATGCTCTCGCTGCTCGGGGGACTGGGGTCCGCCATCATCAGCGGCGGCAACGAGGAGGTCCGCGGCGACCTCGAGGGCGACCGGCAGGATCCGAAGAGCATGACGATGCGCGGACTCACCATCAACAACCCGCGCCGCGACGGCTTCCTCCGCTCGGACACGTCGCTCATGGACTCCTTCGACACCGAGCGCGTGGAGGCGATCGGCGGCTCGAACTCGCTCCTCTTCGGCTCCGGCGACGCGGGCGGCGTGATTACCAGCAGTTCCAAGCGCGCCCTGATCGGACGACCGATGCGGGCCACCCTTTCCGTCGGCGCCGACTCGGAAGGCAGCCGTCGCGCCACCTTCGACGCGGGCGCCGGCACCAAGTACTGGGCGCTCCGCGTCAACGCGGTCCACGGCGACGCGAAATATTTCCGCCCCGCCAACCAACAGATCAACAAGGGCCTCCACTTCGCCGCCACGATCCGCCCTTGGCGACGCCTTGAGATCCGCGGCGAGTGGCGCCACCTCACCCGCGTCACCACCTACCCGAATTCCGGAACCCTCCGCGCGCCGCTCAACCTCCTCCTGCCCACCGGCGAGCGCGTCGACGGCCAGAGCACGCGCTACCTCGCCGCCTTCGCGAACGTGTCCGAACTGACCGGCGGGGTCATCGACGTCACCAAGGCCGACACCCTCTTCGGCCCGTATTATGCGTTCGCGTTCAAGAACAACCTCAAGTCCGTCGTCGCCGAGGCGACGCTCGCCGAGGGACTGGGACTGCAGCTCCGCTACGGGCACGACGCCCGCGTGAACAACGCGCTGAGCCCCACCAACGGCACCATCTTCATGCCCGGCTCCACCGGAAATCTCTATGTGGATCCCGCGACCGGACAGGTTGGCACCAAGTGGGCGTTCACCTCCGGCCTTCCGCAGTTGAATCCCTTTCACACCGGCGCGCGCGGCTATCGCGCCGCCTTGGTTTATCAGAAGGACCTCGGCCGCTGGTTCGGCCGCCACCAAGCGAGCGTCTTCCTGCAGGACATGGAGTCGTGGACGAATCAGGAACAGTGGCGCTACTTCGAGGCCGACTCGGCCGGCAAGGTGATCCAGAATCCCGCCCTCATCCAGGCGACCGATTCGGGCCGCATCAACATCCCGGCGATCTGGCTGCCCATCAACACCCCCACGATCATCGGCGGCCAGAAGTGGCCGTTCTCCTCGCTCGTTCATCCCAACGGCAAGACCTACATCGCGCAGCCGGTGATCTACCCGGGAGCCGTCCCTCCCACCAAGACCAACCCCTACGGATTCTCGGGACCGATCAATCCGGCCACCGGCCTCAGCACCGTCACGGGCTACTACCACGACGACACCGATGAGCGCAGCCACGGCTTCAGCCTCTTCAGCGAATGGTGGAAGGGACGGATCGACACCATGGTCGGCTACCGTTCCGAGGAGGCGGCCTACCGCCGCGTGACGACCGATGTGGTGCGCGGGCCCATCACCTACGACAGCCTCACGACCGGCGCCGTCTTCGACACCCCGGTCAAGGGAGTGCGCCTTTCCGTCAACTACTCGACGAACGCCAAGATCAACTTCGACACCACGCGCGACATCTTCAACCAGCCCCTTCCTCCGGGCAAAGGCGTGAGCAAGGACGTCGGCCTCAAGTTCGGGCTCTGGGAGGACCGCTTGTCCGGCAATGTGAACTACTACGTTTCCGAGGCCCGCAACTTCACCGCCACGCTCGGCGGCGCCCAGAACGACGTCGACCCCAACGGCATCAACGGCCGCAACGGCGGCGCCGCCTACGTGTTCAGCAAGACTTCCGACGGCTACAACGTCACGCTCTCCGCCCGCCCCCTGCGCGGCTGGGAGGTACGCGTGAATTTCGCGACCGCCAACGGCAGCGAGCGCTCGGACGTCGTCCTCCCGCAATTCTACAACGACCAGTTCAACACCACCACCGTCGGCGGGCAGACGGTCGTGGGCGTGCGCGCCACCGCGGGCGCCGCCGTCACGCCGCTGCTCGTCGCCTCGAATCCCCTCAACCCGACGTCGGCGAAGATCCCGCTCACCATCGCGATGATGAAGGACCCGACCAGCCCGTACTTCGCGCAGCTCGATCTCGAGTCGGGCCAGATCCTCAACGCCGAGGCCATCGGCCTGCTCACTCCGGGCGTCGGCACAAACACCACCGGCCTCCCCATCACCGACCACCAGCTCGGTTTCGTCTCCCCGTCCGGCGGGACCCTCATCGTGCGCCGCGCGGGCGAGCAGACCTTCGGCTACGCCGAGCGCAGCTACAGCATCATCAACCGCTTCCAGTTCGACGAGGGCCGGCTGCGCGGGCTCGTGCTCGGCCTCAGCAGCAGCCTCCGGGAAAACCACCGCGGCTACATGTACACCGACGCCGCCGACGCCAACAAACGGAAGATGTACTACTTCCCCGACCGCATGCTGCACGACCTCTTCGCGGTCTACCGCTTCCGCCCCATCGGCAAGACCCGCACCTCCCTCCAGATCAACGTTTCCAATCTCCTCGACGCGAACAAAGTCGTCTACCTCGTCCGCTCGACCAACGGCACCCTCCGCTACGCGCAATGGCTTAACTCGCCGCGCAAGCTGGCCGTCACGACCACGGTAAGCTTCTGATTTCCCTTCGGCGGCGAGCGCAAGTCCCGCGGGCTTACCGAGGGTCCGGTCGCGCGCCGGACTCTAAAGTTCCATGAACTCCTCATCCCGACTCCCGAACCGAAGCGGCCTCCGAAAGATTCGCGCCATGCTGGCGTGCGCGCTCACCGGCGCGTTGTCCGCCGCGACACCCGACGCTTCCGTCGTCCACGACCTCGTGATCTACGGCGATTCGTCCGCCGCGATCACCGCGGCGATCGCGGCGAAGCGCGAGGGCCGCTCCGTCATCGTGGTCAACCCGACCGGCTTCCCCGGCGGCATGAGCTCCAGCGGACTCGGCGCCACCGATTTCCTCGGCAAGCGGGCCACCTTCGGCGGCATCGCGTCGGAGTTCTACGACGCGATCGCGGCCGCCTACGGCGCGACGTACATCCGCAGCTTCGAGCCGCACGTGGGACGCCGGGTGTTCGAAAAAATGATCGCCGAAGCCGCGGTCCGGGTGGTGTACAACGAGCGACTCGACCGACGCCCCGGCCGGGGCGTGACTATGGACG
>JBEGJD010000253.1:0-3276 GCA_041184765.1 Verrucomicrobiota bacterium
CGGCCGGCTTGCGATGACGACCCTCCCGCTCGATGTGCGCGGACTGCTCGCGGATGCGTCCGCAAAGCACGAGCACCCGCTGGCGGGCGCCTGCTGGGGACACCTGCACCTGAGCGTCACGGACCTCGCGCGCAGTCAGGAGTTCTACCAGCGCGAACTCGGCCTGACCTGCACGCAGGATGATTATCCCGGGGCACGCTTTCTGGCGGCGGGCGGCTACCATCACCATGTCGCGATCAACGTCTGGCGCCGTGCCCGTCTGCCGTGGCGCCAAGGCGGCGCCGGGCTCGCCGGCGTTGTGTTTTCCTCGGGAGAAACACCGGGCCGCGAACGGGAGGACCCGGACGGAATCCCGCTGCTGGTCCGCGGCTGAGCGGAAAAGCCTTCAAACATCCTTCGCGCTTGGCTCGGCCACGGAGCGTGCGCAGCTTCCCGCCGTCCACCCCGCATGAACGCCGACCTTCGCTGGCTCCTCCGCCTCGGCGCCGAGCAGAAACTTTTCACCGCCGAGCAGGGCCGCGCGGCGATCGCGAAGCTCGGCGGCGCGCCTGATCTGATGACCTTCGCGCAGGAGTTGATCGACAGCGGCATGGTCACGGCGGTGGAGAAGCTCGAGGAAATCGCCGGTGAAGCCATCAGCCGGGCCGCCGACGGCCCGCCTGCGGAAACCGTTCCCAAGCCGTCGGCACCCGTTCGGGACAGCGTACCCTCCGGCGGACTCGTGTTCGAAATGCTCGGCGCCGAGGCGGAGGAGCCAGCGAAGGTCGGCGTTCATGCGGGGTGGACGGCGGGAAGCTGCGCACGCTCTGCGGCCGAGCCAAGCGCGAAGGGTGGTTGGGCAATTCTCCGCTTAGCCGCGGACCAGCAGCGGGATTCCGTCCGGGTCCTGCCGTTCGCGCACCGGAGTTTCGCCCGAGGAAAAAACGACGCCGGCGAGCCCGGCGCCTTTGCGCCAAGGCAGCCGGGCACGGCGCCAGACGTTGATCGCCACATGGTGATGGTAGCCGCCGGCCGCCAGAAAGCGTGCCCCGGGGTAATCGTCCTGCGTGCAGGTCAGGCCGAGTTCGCATTCGTAGAAATCCTGGCTTCGGGCGAGGTTCGTCACACTCAGATGCAGGTGTCCCCAGCAGGCGGCCGCCAGCGGGTGCGCGTCCTTCGTGGACGCATCCGCGAGCAGTCCGCGCACATCGAGCGTAAGGGTCGTCATTGCGAGCCGGCCGTCGCGGAAGGGCCATTGCACGCGCGGGCGATCGCAATAGAATTCGAGCCCGTTTCCCTCGGGATCCGCAAGGTAGGCCGCCTCGCTCACGCCGTGGTCGGCGAAACCTTCGAACTCGGCTCCCGCGTTGGCGGCGTGCCGCACCCAGTTCGCCAATTCCGAACGTCCGGGCAAAAGGATAGCCGCGTGAAAAAGTCCCGCGTGCCCCGGTAAGGTTGGTTCAGCCGCGGGATCACCCGCGAGTTCCAGGATGGGCGGGGAAGCGGGCTCGCAGGATAGGAGCGCGTGGTCCGGGCGGCTGGCGGCGACGTGGAATCCGAGCTTCCGCGTGTAGAACTCCACGGCGGCTTGGAGATTCCTGACGCGCAGGCGGACCATTTCGAGGCGCGGAGGCGGAGTCATCGCGGGCGGTCTTCGCGGCTACGATTGTCACTGTCAAATTGACCGAGTTTTATCGATTGTCCTCTGAAGTTGCGCGCCACGAGCCGATATGGGGGTTGCAATGGAGCGGGCTTCGCGAAGGGTAGCCCCTTTATTCCACATGTTTAAGAGAATTTTTGCGAAGCTGCGCGAAAAGATCGCGCCCTCGCGCGGCGCCTCGCCGGCCGGGTCCGGCGGCTCCACCCAGTCTTCCCCCCAGCCTTCCAAATCCGCCCGCGGTGAGTCACGTGGGAGTCGCGGTGGGCGAGATCATCCCCGCGGGGAGCGTCCGCGCGACGGCGGCGGACCGGCTGGCCGGCGCGACGATCGCGGCCGCGGCGAGAGCGGCCGAAGTGAAGGCGGGCGGGGAGAAAGCGGCCGGGGCCGGCGCGGCGGAGGAAGGGGCGGCGAGAGCGGTCCCGTGCGGCGCGAACGCCCGCAGATCGACAAGGATTTCGACCATCCGCGGACAGCCGATATCAAGCCGGCGACGCCGGTGAACGTGCCGAAGATGGACACCGCCTTCACGGCGCTCGGTCTGGGTGACCCCTTGGCTTTCGCGGTGCAGGAAATGGGCTATGTCTCGCCTACCCCGATCCAAGCGCAGGCTATTCCGGTGGTTCTCAAGGGTGGCGACGTGATCGGATCCGCTCAGACGGGAACGGGAAAAACCGCCGCGTTCGCGCTTCCGATCATCCAGCGTTTGGGTACGCACGGACGCTTACGCTGCCTCATCCTCGAGCCGACGCGCGAGCTGGCGCTGCAGGTCGAGGAGGCGTTCCAGAAATTCGCCAAGTTCACCGATCTCCGTGTGACAATCGTCTACGGCGGTGTCGGCTACGGTAAGCAGACCGAGGACCTGCGGCGTGGGGTTGATATCCTCGCGGCGACGCCGGGTCGCCTGCTCGATCACCTTGAGCAGGGTAACTGCACTTTGGACAATGTGGACATTCTCGTTCTCGACGAGGTCGACCGGATGCTCGACATGGGCTTCCTGCCGGATGTGCGCCGCATCGTCGGGAAGTGTCCCAAGGCAAGGCAGACCTTGTTCTTCACGGCGACGCTCCCCCCCGAGTTGGAGCAGCTCGCCAGCTGGGCGCTTAACAATCCGGTGAAGGTGGAAATTGGCCGCCAGCGCTCTCCCGCCGAGACGGTCGCGCACGCTTTCTACCCTGTCGTGGCCACGCAGAAGTTCGACCTGCTTCAGCTGCTGCTGTCCCAGACTGATTTCAAGAGCGTGATCATCTTCTGCCGCACCCGCATGGGTGCGGATCGTATCGCGCACCGTCTCCAGGGCAGCGGGCACACGGTGGGCGTGTTGCACTCCGACCGGAACCAGCGGGAGCGCATCGAGGCTTTGGAGGGTTTCAAGACCGGTCGTTACGAGGTGCTGGTCGCCACGGATATCGCGGCGCGCGGCCTCGATATCGCCGGGGTCTCCCACGTCATCAATTACGACGTACCGGAAAATGCCGAGGACTACGTCCATCGGATCGGCCGCACCGGCCGCGCCCAAAACACGGGCGACGCTTTCACCTTGGTCACAGAGGAGGACGTGCGTGACGCCCGCTCGATCGAGCGTTACATGGGCGTCTCCGTGGAGCGGAAGAAGATCGACGGTTTCCCGTACATCTATT
>JBEGJD010000254.1:0-3118 GCA_041184765.1 Verrucomicrobiota bacterium
CCCCGAAAGCCCGCGGGAATCCGGCGTCGGGCGCCGGCAACGCGGTCGACGGCAAGACCTCCTCGCGTTGGACCGTACCCACGCTCGGCGAAGAGTGGCTGGAACTGGATTTCCATGTGAGCCGTCCGTTCCGCCGCATCACGCTCGACCAGACCGCGCGCGCCGCGGAGTTCCCGGAAAAGTACAGCGTGCACGTGACCGACGATCCCAAGAACCCCGGCCCCGCCGTCGCGGAAGGTGCCGGTCAGCGCAACCGCACGGTGATCGAATTTCCCGCGGCTCCCGCCGGCCGCTACGTCATCATCCGTAACCTCGCGGAACGGAAGGACTCTTCGTGGAGCGTATGCGAGGTCTACCTCGATTGAGTGAGTCGGGCGCGGGAGTTTCCCGCGCCGTGAAGCGATGAGCCCGCCGGTTCCAATCCGCCGGCTGCTGATCGTAAGCCCGCACTTTCCTCCGCTGAACGCACCCGATCACCAACGGGTGCGCATGAGTCTGCCCCACTATGCCGCCTGCGGCTGGGAGCCGGTGGTTTTGTGCATCGCGCGCGACCGTCAGAGCGGCGTGATGGAGGAGGATTTGGCGGCCACGGTTCCACCCGGAATTCGGATCGTGGAAGTGCGCGCATTTTCCCCGCGCTGGACACGGTTGATCGGCGTCGGCAACGCCGGGCTGCGTTGCTGGCTCCCGATGCTGTTCGCGGGCCTGCGTCTGCTGCGGCGCGAGAAGTTCGACCTGGTCTTCTTCTCCACGACGCAGTTCTTCACGTTTACCCTGGGCCGGATCTGGCGACGACTACGCGGCGTGCCGTACGTGTTCGACATGCAGGACCCGTGGCGGACCGACTATTATGAACGCCCGGGCTCCCGTCGTCCCCCGGGCGGATGGAAGTATCGCTTCGCTCGTCTCGTGGCATGGACCCTCGAGGGTTGGTCTTTCCGGCACGTCTCGGGGGTGATGAGCGTGTCACCCGGCTACATTCAGGATCTGCGCGCCCGCTATCCGCGACTTGCCGGGGTTCCGGCGGAGACGATCCGGTTCGGCGCCTGCACGGAGGACTTGGTCGCGGCGCGTCGTCTCTCTCCGTCCGCGCCCGCCTTCACACACGCGGCGGGCGAGTTTAACTTCGTCTACACCGGAGCATCGGGGCCCGTTACCCCGCACGCGCTGAGCGTGCTGTTCGAAGCCCTGCGACTGTTCCGCGCACGGCAGCCGGAACGCGCCGCCCGTCTACGCTTTCACTTCTTAGGCACCAGCTATGTCGCGATTGGGGAGGGCCGCCCGTCCGTGATGCCGCTCGCGGAAAAATTCGGGGTGGCTGATCTGGTCAAGGAGATCCCGCACCGTCTTGGGCACCTGGACTGCCTTCGGCTGCAGGAACAAGCCGACGTTCTCCTGCTGCCCGGGTCCAGCGATCCGGCGTATTCGCCCTCCAAGACCTATCCTTATTTCATCACCGGCCGCCCGATGCTCGGGCTGGTCTTCGCCGGCAGCGTGCTGGAGGGGCTCCTCGGCGAACTGGGCGGCGCATACGTGGTGAGTTTCACGGAACCGGGTCCCAAGGACGACGCGCATGCGGCGATCGGCCGCTTCCTTGAGGCGGCGGTCAACGGTCGCGCCATTGAGTTGATCGCGCCCCGCCGAGAGGAGCATTTCGCCCGCCACTATCTCGCGGCGAGCCTCACGGCCCGGCAGGCGGAGCTTTTTACCGCTGCCTGCGCGCAACGGGACTGAGCACGCGGACCGCGCCCGATTCGGCGTTGCCACTCCGCGCGGCGACCCTTGCGTTGGCGGCGTGGTACCCATCCCCCCTGCGTATCCCCGGCGTCTGCTGAAATCCCGCTGGCTTGCGGCGAAGCTCGCCGCGCTGCTCGCCGTTTGCTCCCACGCCGCCTCCTTCAAATTCGAGAAGCAGACGCTCACCGTGCCCGACGGCTTCACGGTCGAGCTCGTCGCCGGGCCGCCGCTCGTCAACCGCCCGATCTCCATCGCCTTTGATGAGGCGGGCCGGCTCTACGCCACGGACTCCTCGGGACTGAGCGAACGCGCTGCCAAACAGCTGGAGGAAAAGCCGCACCGTGTCGTGCGGCTCGAGGACACCGACGGAGACGGCCGCTTTGAGCGCACGGCCGAGTTCGCCGACCGCATGATGTTCCCGCAGGGCGCGATGTTCCACAATGGTTCGCTCTTTGTCGCCGCACCGCCTCATATCTGGAAACTCACCGACGTCGACGGCGACGGCGTCGCGGAAAAGCGCGAGATCTGGTGGGATGGCAAAACCCTGACCGGCTGCGCCAACGACGTGCACGGTCCGCAGCTTGGGCCCGATGGATGGTTCTACTGGACCAAGGGCGCCTTCGCCGAACAGCGCCACACGCTGGGCGACGGGCGCGAATTCGTGACGCGCGCCGCCCACATTTTCCGTTCGCGGCCCGACGGCACCGGTTTCGAGCCCGTGCTGACGGGAGGCATGGACAACCCCGTCGGCGTCGCGTTCACCTCCGCGGGCGAGCGGTTCCTGGTCGGCACCTTCTTCCAGATTCCCGCCGCGGGCCGGCGCGACGGCATCATCCACTCGTTGTACGGCGGCGTCTACGGCAAGGAGAACGCGGCGTCCGACGGCCACCCGCGCACCGGCGACCTGATGCCGATCATGACGCACATGGGTGCCGCCGCCCCCTCCGCCACCACGGCCTACCGCTCCGCCGTCTTCGGACCCGAGTTCACCGACAACCTCTTTGTCTGCTACTTCAACCTGCGGAAAATATCCCGGCACGAACTGATCCCCGACGGCGCCACGTTTCGCACGCGCGACAGCGATTTTGTGACGTCGGACCATCCGGACTTCCGCCCGACCGATGTGCTGGAGGATGCCGACGGCAGCCTGCTGATCGTCGACACCGGCGGCTGGTACAAGATCTGTTGCCCCACCTCGCAGCTGGCCAAGCCCGATGTGCTTGGCGGCATCTACCGAATTCGTCGCACGGGCGCGGCGCGCGTGGACGACCCCCGCGGGCTGAAGTTGAACTGGGCCACCCTCGATACCGCTGGATTCGCAAAGTTACTCGCCGATCCGCGACCGGATGTGCGCGAGCGTGCGATGTTCCGGCTGGGACAA
>JBEGJD010000255.1:0-4631 GCA_041184765.1 Verrucomicrobiota bacterium
ACCGCTCGCCTTCGCTTTCAGGCAGGCCAGTTCGGCAAGATCACTGGGGATTGCGACCGTACCGGCCGCTGGCGCCGAACCTGAGTCTGATTGCTTACTCATTTGCGTCTCGCATGCCTACGGTTGGCACCGTGCACAAGAAATTTATTTTTGCGTAAATCACCTAGCGTCCGTTACTTTCACAAGTTCATGCCACGAGAGAATACTACCCAGTGAATTTCCTTTCCGCCGAGCTTGCTGGCCCAAGCCAAGCAACAGGCTGCGGCCAAAGGGCTTTCCGTGTCGGGTTATGTCCAAGCCTTGATCCGTGATGATCTGAGCCAGCCCGACTCACGGCTGACGCGGGAGATTCAGGAAAAAATCCTGCAGCGGCTGCAGGAACTCGATCGCCGCGAGACCGAGTCGCCCAAGCGCAAGGGCAGTGCCAAGAAAAGGCCCCGGAACGGCCGTTAGGATCTTTTGGCGGCCTGGAAATCGGCGCCGAGGCCTTGCGGGAGACCGCGAAGGGCTGCTCACAGGTTGGGGTTGGATTCCAGCGACACCCGCTGGCATCGTATCTTCCCGGATGATCAAGGCCTCTGGAATTTCACGCGGGTTATTCTTGGGCGCGGCCGCGCTGGCGGCAGTAGCGGCCCTGCACGCCGAGCCTGTCATCAGCGAGTTTCTCGCCTCGAACCGCACCGGCATCCTCGACGAGGACGGCGACCACTCCGACTGGATTGAGTTACGCAACCCTGATCCGGCCCCGACCAGCCTGAAGGGCTGGTACCTCACCGACTCCGCGACCAACAAGATCAAGTGGCAGTTCCCGGACGTGAGCATCCCGGCGGGCGGCTACATCGTCGTCTTCGCCTCGGGCAAGGACCGGCGTGACCCGACCGCCCGCCTACACACCAATTTCTCGCTCGATGCCGACGGCGACTACCTCGCGCTGGTGCGCGCCGACGGCTCCAGCGTGGCAACCGAGTTCGCCCCGAAGTTTCCCAAACAGCAGGCCAATGTCTCCTACGGCCCTGCAGGTTCCCCGCCCGCGGGCGCCGCGGTCTACCTTGAGAAACCTACCCCGGGCGCGGGCAACTCCGCCGCGCTGCCGATGGGCATCGCGCAAACCGTGACGTTTTCGCGCCCCGCCGGACCCGCCGCCGCGGCCTTCCAACTCACGCTATCCGGCGCGGCCTCCGGTCAGCAGATCCGATATGTCACGGCGCCCGCCCGATCCGGCGCGACCCTCGCCGATCCCGAAGCGACTTCGCCCGTCTACTCCTCGCCCATCGCGATCGATGGCGCGACGGTTGTTAAGGCGGCGCTCTTCTCGACGGACGGCAAGACCCGCGGCCCGACCCGCACCGTTTACTATTCCCGGATCGGTGCTGATCTCGCCGCCGCGACCAGCGAATTGCCGGTGCTGGTGATTGATACCCTTGGCTTTGGTCCCTTGGTCAAGGACGGCACCGACCATTCCGCGTGGCTGCACTCCTACGCGACGCGCCCAACCGGCGCGCCGGTTTTCTCCTCGGCACCCGAGCTCACCAGTCCGCTCCGGATCAGCGTCCGCGGTTCAACTTCGGCTCAATTCCCAAAGAAAGGCTACGGGATCTCCTTCACCGACGAATTCGGTCAAGGCGACGACCCGGCGTGGCTCGACCTCGGCACGCACGAGAAGTGGGTGCTTTCCGCCCCGTGGAAGTACGACCTCCACTACATCAACAACGCCTACATCTACACGCTCTCAAACCGCATCGGCCGCTGGGCTCCGCGAACGCGTCTCACGGAGGTCTACGTGAACACCAACGGTAGCAACATCGACGCCGCCGACTACGCCGGTATCTACGCCATCACGGACCGAATCGAGGTCGCGAAGAAGCGGGTCGACATCGCCAACCTCAATCCCGACGAGCTTTCCGGGGCCGACCTGACCGGCGGCTACATCCTGAAGATAGACTCCGTCGACCCGGACGAGATCGGCTGGACCACGAAAAGGAGATTCCCGGAGAACGACGGATCATCCGTTGTGCTGGTCTCCCCGGCGGCGGCGGACATCGCTCCGGCGCAGCTGACCTATATCAAGGATTACGTGCAACGCATGGAGGACGCGCTGGTGGAAAGCCGCGACTCCGCCTGGACGCGCCGCACCTATCTCGACTTCATCGACCGTGGCTCGTGGGTGGATCAGCACCTGTTGCAGGTGTTCAGCGCCAACCCCGACGCCCTCGTGCGCAGCACGTATCTGACCAAGGACCGGAACGGCCGGCTGGTCTCCGGTCCAGCCTGGGATTTTGACCGCGCGCTTGGATCCTACTGGGACGAGCGCTCCTTCCGCTACGACGTCTGGTTCGGCGTGGGAGCGACGGATGTGTGGCAGACCGGCTGGTGGGGAATCCTTTGCCGCGACCCCGAGTTCATGCAGGAGTGGATCGATCGCTGGCAGACGCTCCGCCGGACGGAGTTTTCCAGCTCCTCGCTCACCACGCTCGTCGACACTCTCGCCACCAACCTCGCGACAGCCGCTGCGCGGGACACGGCGCGTTGGCCTGATAACGTAAGCCCTTACGGCAGCTACGCCGCGCAGCTGAACCGCCTCAAGGGCTGGACGGTAAAGCGTGCGGAATGGATCGACCAGCAGTTCACCGCGCCTCCCTCGTTATCGGTGAATGCGGGAAACATCACCCTCACCGCGTCCGCGGGAGCAGAGTTGATCTACACCCTCGATGGGTCCGACCCCCGTTCGCTCGGAGGCGGCATCGCACCGAACGCCCGACGCACGTCCGCGCCGCTGACCGTGGCGTCATCCACCAATGTGGTCGCGCGGTCCTACCTCGCCGCGAGCGCCAAGATTTTCCCGGGTAGCCCTTGGAGTTCGGCTATGGGCGGTCCCGCCTCGACCCCCGTGAGTCCGGCCTCGCGCATCGTAAACTTGTCCAGCCGGGCGCTGGTGAGCGCAGGTGAGAACGCGCTGATCGTCGGCGTTGTCGTGGCCGACACCACGTCGAAGCGATTCCTGCTGCGTGGCGTCGGGCCGGCGCTCGGCGCCTTCGGGCTGAATGACTACGTGCGGGAGCCAAGACTATCGATTTTCCGCGGCTCCACGGAGATCGCCGCCAATCTGGCATGGGAGACCGGACCCGACGCCTCCCGCCTGCCCGGTTACGCGAAATCCGTCGGGGCCTTCGCGTTGCCGGCCGGCAGCCGCGACTCCGCGCTCGTGGGGGAACTGGGCTCGGGAGCCTACACGGTGCAAGTGACAACCACCGCGACGCAGCCGGGCGTGGGGCTGGCGGAGCTGTACGAAATGGATGCGTTGGGCCGCAGCATCAACCTCTCGACCCGCGCCCGCGTCGCGGCCGGGAGCGGGGCGCTCTTCGGTGGTTTTGTGGTCCAAGGTGCGGCGGCTAAACGCATGCTGGTGCGCGCCGCGGGCCCGGCACTGGCCGCCTTCGGGATCAGTAGCTTCCTGCGCGAACCCATCCTCACCGTTTACAACTCGAAGCAGGTCGCGGTCGCGACCAACGAGGGCTGGGACGCCGCCGAGGGCGGCGCCTTGATCACAGCTGCGGGTGGACTCGTCGGAGCGTTTCCGCTGGCGGTCGGCAGCCGCGACGCCGCCCTGTTGCTCTCCTTTCCTCCCGGCGCCTACACGGTCGAGATCAAGGGCAAGGACGCCTCGGAGGGCGTCGCTCTGCTCGAGATCTACGAGGTGCCGTGACCGACGCTCAGCGGTCCACGTAGGCCGGCGCGAGCTCCGGCGACGACACCGGCTCGGCACCGTCCGCGGCGGCCGTCGACAGCGGGTAGCGGAAAAGCCGACCCTCGTAATTGCGCAGGACGATCCCGTCGTCGCGCACTTCCTCGACGTAGTCGGGATTGATCGGGACCTTTCCGCCGCCGCCGGGCGCATCGATCACGAACTGCGGCACCGCGTAGCCCGTCGTGTGACCACGGAGCGCGCGGATAATCTCGATGCCCTTCCTCACGTCGGCCTTGAAGTGCGCGCCGCCCGTGATCAGGTCCATCTGGTAAAGGTAGTAGGGCCGCACCCGCATGCGGAGCAGGCGGTGCATGAGGGCCTTCATCACGTCGACGTCGTCGTTAATGCCGCGCAGCAGCACGCTCTGGTTGCCCAGCGGCACTCCGGCGAACGACAGGCGCTCGCACGCCGCCTTCAGCTCGGCGGTGCACTCCCGCGGGTGGTTCACGTGGATGCTCATCCAGACTGGCCCGTGCCGGCGGAAGATGTCGCACAGCTCCGGCGTGATCCGTTGCGGCAGGAAAACCGGGATGCGCGACCCGATCCGGATGAACTCGACGTGCGGGATCGCCCGCAGCCGCGCTATGAGGTGCTCCAGCTTGCGGTCGGAAAGCAGCAACGGATCGCCGCCCGAGAGCAGGACGTCGCGCACCTCGGGATGTTCCTCGATGTAGCGCAGGCCCTGCTCGTACTCGGGATGGAAATTGTAGTCCTGCGCGTTGGAAACCAGCCGGCTGCGCGTGCAGTAGCGGCAGTACGCCGCGCACCGATCGGTCACCAGAAATAGCACGCGGTCCGGATAACGGTGCACCAGACCGGGCACCGGCGAGTGCTCGTCCTCCCCGAGGGAATCCAGCATCTCTCCTTCCGCGACGACCATCTCGTT
>JBEGJD010000256.1:0-4477 GCA_041184765.1 Verrucomicrobiota bacterium
AATTGCCCTGCGCGTCCTGCGTGCGGCCGCAACCGCAGGCCTTGCGAACCGGTGCCGGCGCGGGCTTCGCGTGCGAGCCGTCGCAAAAACCGCCGGCATCCTTGGTGTTGCCGCAACCACAGCGCTTGCGCGCAGGTGCGGGGGTGGAGGGAACTTGGGACATGGTGATGGAAAAGCCGGAACAGGAAGCCGCGCGTCCACCGGCGCAAGTGGTTTCCCTCGGCAGACCGCCGCCGTTTTCACTTTTTGCGAATCCAGCGGCTCCTTGCGGCCATCACCCCGTTGGCCAAAGAAAGGCCCAGGACGCACACGGGCGGAGCTGGAACCGTCAGGCCGGGAAGCGCGGGAAGGCGTCGGCCCGCATTTATCCGTGTCGATTAGTGTCCATCCGTGGTTGCCCCACTCGCGGAGCTATTCGGAAGCGATCCCGAAAGACGCTTCGACTACGGCGGAGCGACGCTGGGTGATCTGTCGTTAAAAACTCCGGCGAGTTCACGAACTGCCTTCGGCGACATTGGCTCGGAATAGTCCGAGGCGGGCGGCCTCGGCTACACCCGTTCAGCTACTGGATACACCTTCGCGACTCTTGCGCCTCCTTGCGGCCATCGATCCGTTGGCCGAGAAAAGGCTCAAGAGGCGCAGAGGCGAAGTTTGACCGGGAAGGCTGGGAAGCTGGGGAAGCCGTCGGCCGTTTCCGCATCCGACTCAGCGCCGGCGGGAGACGTAGGCGTAGTACGCGCCGCACAGTTCGCGGCCGGAGGCGTCGTCGAGCCAGGTCTGCAGCGTCGTCGGCCCCGCGGAGAGCCAGACGCGGAAGACTGCCGCCTCGTCTCCGGGCTCGACGGGCCGCACAGTCTCGATGGAACCCACGCGCAACCGCGCCCTCGCGACGGGCAACGCGATACCCGCGGGAAACTTGCCGAACGCATGAGGCTGGGCAGGAAAGCCCGCCGACATCGCCGCCTGCGCCTCGCGCGGCCAGCGACGAAGCTCGATTTCGTATTCGCCCGCCGCTGCGACCTCGAGGTGCCACACGCCGTTGCGCGAAACCCCGCGCCGCACCTGCGCCTGCTGGTCGACGAAGACATCCCACCACTCACAGGCGGTGAGCATCGCCGGATCCTCGGCCGGACTGCCGATGATCACCCGACCCGGCTCGTTCACCCGTTCCTTCACGCCGTTCCACCACTGGTCGAGATGTGCGCGCATCCGCGCGACGACCTCCGGATTTTCCGCCGCCACGTCCTTGTTCTGCAGGGGGTCAGCCGCGACGTCGTAAAGCGCGCGATTCTCCAGCCAGCGCCAGCGGCCCCACAACACCGCCGCACCCTCCTTGGTCGGCAGCGAGGCGGCACCGGGGCCGGCTGCACTGGTGCTGGTCGGCATGCGGCTGTAGTTGATCACCAACATGCGGTCGGGCCACGGGGCGGTACCTCCGATCAGCAATGGCGCGAGGCTACGGCCGTCGAACTTCGCGTCCGCAGGCGCCGCAACGCCACACAGGTCGAGCAGCGTGGGCAAAACGTCCTGCACCTGCGCAAGCTCCTTACGATCGCGTCCACCTCCGACTCCGCCGGCTGGCCAGCGCACGAACAACGGCACGCGGTGGCCGCCTTCCCAGAGCGAGATCTTCGCCCCCTTCATGCCAGAATTGTAATAGCGCGCCCCCATCGTGCTCCCGTTGTCGGTGAGGTACACGAGCACCGTGTCGTCGCGCAGGCCCTCGCGTCGCAGGAAGTCCTCCAACCTGCCTACGTTCTCATCGATGTTCTCGATCATCCCCAAAAACCGCACGAGGTTCTCGCGGAAGGCGGGTTCGAGACGCGGTAGGGCCGGTTCGGCCGCCGCTAACCGCGCACGCACTACGTCGAGGTAACGCGCCGGCACATGGAGGGGGCCATGCGGCGCTGCCGTCGCGAGGTAACAGAAAAAAGGCCGCCCCTCCTTTTGCCGCGCGCGCATCCAGTCCATCGCCTCGGAGAAGAGCACATCGGTCGTGTAGCCGGAGAAGCGACGTTGGTCGCCGTTCACGCGATACGTGTCGTCCTGATAGTGATTATTCCAAGCGTCCGGTACCGATCCCAAGTGCGAGGACGGAAACCAGACCGCATGGTCGAAACCGCGGTCATGCGGTCGATAGGGGTGATTGTCACCGAGGTGCCATTTGCCGAAGAGCCCCGTGCCGTAGCCGCCGCCGCGCAGGAGGGCGGGCAACGTTGGGAACTCCCGCCGCAACAACGTGCGCCCACTGCTTACGTTCATCGCGCCGTTCCGCAGCGCGTCCACGCCGGTCATCAGCTGCCCTCGCGTCGGCGTGCACATCGGCGAGACATGGAAGTCCGTGAACCGCACGGCCTCCGCGTGGAGCCGATCGAGGTGCGGTGTGCGCACCACGGGGTTGCCATGGCAGGAGAGATCCCCATGCCCCTGATCGTCCGTAATCAGCACGATCACGTTCGGACGCGGAGCGGCCGGCAGGGCATATGACGCGAGCAAACTGAGCGCGACGATCAAGGCTCGGGGTGACGCGTTTCTCATGCGAGGGACGCTGGTGGTCCCAGCCGGACCTAACGATGGAAAAACAAGTCGCGCAAATTCAGCCGGGGCTCACGGCCTGCGCCCGCCGCGGGATTTTACGTTGCTTTGCTCGGCCGCCATCCGCGGCCTTCCGGCAGGCGAGTGCCGGTCATTCCACCCACGGTGTCACGCAGGTAGGGGCGTACACGGTGCAGGCGCACCTTGACGGAACTGAGAGAGAGCCCGGTGCGGCGGGCGAGCGTATCGTAGCTTGTGCCGTCGACGTATCCCCTGACCAGGCTACGGTCTAGGGGGCTGAGCTTCGCCACGGCGAAATCGAGCGCCGCATGGATCTCGTCCAAGCTGCAGGAGGCGGAAGGCGCGGGGATCTCCTCGGCCTCTGCGTCCATCGCGACCGTCACGGGCCGGCAGGCGCGACGACGGCGGAAATCGAGCGCCGTGTTGCGCGCGATCCGGAACAGCCACGATTCGAACACCACCGGTTCACGCAAACCCGGCAGTTGGCGGAACACCTTGATGAAGACGGCCTGCACCGCGTCCTCCTCCCACTCGGGCTGGCGGAGAATCGAGCGTATGTAGCCGGTGATGCGTCGCCGAAAGCGTTGCATGAGGTTCACCTGGGCGTCGGCGTCCTCGCGCTGAGCGCGGCGCACGAGGTCGATCAACTCGGAATCACGACAGATAGTCTCCGCGGAGGTCAGGGCCACGACAGATTCAAGTGAGATCTGGATCATAACGCCCGCAGCCTGCCCGCGCTTTGTAAGCGGAATATTTCCGAATCGTCCCCTCTTTGTTAAGAGAGCGTAAAACCGCACGGATTCCGGAATCCTTGGACGAATACTCCGACTGCATAGCACGGCTTTCGCTCTGTCTTTCGAACTCACAGGTTCGGCCCGGTTTACCACATTCCGGCTTTCCCCCTTCACCCCAGCTGGATCGCGACACCCCGAGCGCTTTTCGCGTTTACACGCCTTTTGCGGTTCCACTCCGCTCCGGTTCTTTTAGCCCGCGCAGCACCGAATCTGAATCCCCGTTTGCCAGCGCGGGAAGGGCTCGCTTCGTTCCACGGAAACCTCCGCCGATGTCCCTCGCCCGAACTCTCGTCAAAGACGCCCTCAACGCCGCCGCGCCGGCCGACGCCATCCTGCTGCAAGGTTGGGTGCGCACGCGACGCGATGCGAAAGCGTTCTCCTTCATCGAGCTGAACGACGGCTCCTGCCTGAAGGGCATCCAGGTCATCGCCAACGCCAGCCTGCCGAACTACGCCGCCGACATCGGCCGAGCGCAGACCGGCGCGTCGATCGAGGTCCGCGGCAAACTGGTGCCGTCGCAAGGCCAGGGCCAGAAATGGGAGGTCGTGGCGGAGTCGCTCGCGATCGTCGGCGAGGTCGATGCCACCTACCCGCTGCAGAAGAAGGGTCACACGCTCGAGTTCCTGCGTGAGATCGCGCACCTGCGTCCACGCTCGAATCTGTTCGGCGCGGTCTTCCGCGTGCGTAGCCGGCTGGCCTACGCCGTCCACCAGTTTTTCCAGACGCGCGGTTTCGCCTACGTGCACGCGCCGATCATCACGGCGAGTGATTGCGAGGGCGCGGGCGAATTGTTCCGCGTCACGACCCTCGACCCTTCGCACCCGCCGATGACGGAGGCGGGTGACGTGGATTTCCGGCAGGATTTCTTCGCCAAGAAGGCCTACCTCACCGTAAGCGGCCAGCTTGAGGCGGAGGTTTTCGCGTGCGCGTTGTCCAACGTCTACACGTTCGGCCCGACCTTCCGCGCGGAGAATTCCAACACGTCGCCCGCCTCCGTCATCGGCGGGTGCGAGGGGTCGAGGGTCGTCACGCGGAACAACTCGCCCGCGCCCTCGCAGTCGCTCGCGGTGATGATCGGCGCGTGCACGTAGGCGAAGCCCCGTTCCTGGAAGAACTGGTGGACGGCA
>JBEGJD010000257.1:0-5122 GCA_041184765.1 Verrucomicrobiota bacterium
GGAGTGACGGCGACGGTGGGAAACGTGCACGAGCCTTACCTGACCTTCACGCACGCCCCGCACCTGCTGCTGCGGGCGCTGGCGCGCGGGGCCTCTTGGGTCGAGGCGGTCTATTTCGCGCTGCCCGCGCTCAGCTGGCAGGCGGTCGCGATCGGGGATCCGCTTTACCGGCCGTTCGCGTTCGGCCGCGGGTCTTCGACCAAGGCGGACAGGGATTATTCCGCGCGGCTCGAATCCTACGACGCCGTGCGGCGCATGAAGCGGCTGGAGGCCGAGGGGAAATCCGCCGAGGCGTTGGCGGCGGCGCTGGCGGAGCATCGTCTTCGGCCAGGTCTCGTGCTCGGAATCGCGGTGGCGCGACGACAACTCGACCACGGAGATGTCTCCGGCGCCGCGGCGTCACTCGCTTTAGTCCGGCCGCCCTCGAATCCCGTTGCCGACGAATGGGCTCTTTTCCGCGAGATGGCAGCCCTGCTGCAGGGCGCCGGAAAGGGCGAGGCCGCGTTGGAGTGGTGGCGCCGGTTGCTCTCGATCCCGGCCTTGGGCTCAACCCTGCGCCTTCATTGGTTGCCCGAGGCGGTCAGAGCCGCCCGGGCGGAGGGGGCTTCGGCCCAAGCCGAAGCGTGGCAAATGGAACAGATCCGGCTGACGCCTTTAGCTCCGCCGTCGCGCTGAGCCGCGGTCAGACTTTGTCCACGATCCGATCGGCGAGGCCGTACTCGATCGCCTCGGTCGCGTTCAGGTAAAAGTCTCGGTCAGTGTCGCGATTGATCCGCTCGAGCGGCTGTCCGGAGGCGGTGGCGAGGATCTGGTTCAACTCGGCGCGGAGCTTTTCCATTTCGCGCGCCTGGATGTTGATGTCGCTGGCCGGGCCGATCATCCGGCCGGAAATCAGGGGCTGGTGGATCAGCACGCGGGAGTGCGGGTAAAGCAGCCGGCGGCCTTTCTTGGCGCCGGAAAGGAGGATCGAGCCCATCGACGCCGCCATGCCGGTGACCACTACCGTGATGGGCGACTTTATCAGCTGCATCGTGTCGTAAACGGCCATGCCAGCCGTGATGGAGCCGCCCGGGGTGTTGATGTAGAAGGTGATGTCTTTGCCCGGCGCGACGCTTTCCAAATACAGCAATTTCTCGGTGATATCCTTGGCGGTTTCGTCGGTCACCGCGCCCCAGAGGAAGATCTTCCGCTGCTCCAGGAATTTCCGCGCGATCATCATCGCCACCGGCGCCGGCGACTTTTTGGCGCCGCTCTCCTCCGGCTCTTCCTCCTCGTCGTCGAAACGCGGAAGCGGGGCGGAAAGTGAGGCCTGCAGATGGTCGAAATGCATGGGAGGCGAACGATGCGCGCGGCTTTTCGGTTGGCAAGCGTGCCGTCCCTTAGCGGGCGGTCGCTGCTCCGGCCTTCACCCACTCGCGGTTGAAGTGCGCGTGCTTGATCGTCTTGCGCTGGGCTCCGCCGGCACCCGGGGAATCATGCGCATGATGGCTGTACGTCGCATGGAGCGTGCCGTCGGCGGCCTCGATGAGGCTGGGGTAATGATAACGACCGCCCGCCGGTCCGGCCGGGTCCTCTTCCAGCGCGCGTTGCCAGCGCCACGTGCGGCCTTCGTCGTCCGAGAGCTTTACCGTGAGCCGGTGACGGCCGGTCTCGGTATCGTTCGAGATCAGCGCCCACAATCCGTCGCGCAGGCCCACGATCTCGGCGCCCGATCCCGGGTTCGGCACGGCGCTGTCGGTGGCGGCGGACCAGGTTTCGCCGCCGTCGCGCGACTCTGATTGCAGGAGGCGCTTCGGCGGCGGACCGTTGTCGCGCATCACCGTGTAAAGGCTCCCGTCCCGCCGGCGCACAATGCTGGGTTGGATGTTGCCCTCGCCGAGGACGGGTGTGCTGGTGCGCCACGTTTCCCCGCCGTCGTCACTCAGCGCCATCAGCGAGAAGTCAAAGCCGTCGGAGTACAGCGGCAGGATGATCCGCCGACCCTCGAGCACGAACGGGTGCGCCCGCGGCATCCAGCCGAGGCGCTGCGAGAGGCGGTCGCGGGCGAGTGAACGGTAGGTTGCGAATTCCTCGCGCACCTTGCGCCGTGCCTCGTCGTCGGCCGCGGCGGCGATCCGGCCGGGTTCGACGCGGTCGTAATGGGCGAGCGCGGCGGCGGCGAACTCCTCCGGAGGCTTCAGGTGGATCACGCCGCTTTCGCTCCAGCGCGGAGCCCCCTCGCCGAGGAAGTCCTCCGAACGCCGGAACTTGAGGAGCGACGACTCCCAGCGGTTCGACTGAATCGTGATCCAGACGAGCCAGAGCCGGCCCCGGGGATCGATGAACATGGCGGGGTTGCAGTCCGGGAAACCCGGAGTGTCGGCGAGGGTGAAGCGCGGGCTCCATTCCTTCGCACCGCGGCGCAGGCGCGCGCCCTCCACCTTCACGTCGTCGGCGGTGCGCTCGCCGGACCCGTGGAACCAGCACGCGAGGAGATCGCCGTTGGGGAGTTCCACGATACAGGAGGCGTGGTTGTGCCACGATTCCGGGGCGAACAGGATCCGGCTCTCGTGCAGCGGCGCGGCGGCGCGTGCGAGCGGGATGAAAGCGAGCAGGAGGGCGAACCGGAGTATTCCCGGTTGGGGTGAACAGCGGGGCATGGCGCGGAGAGTGCGCATGGAGTAAGGCCTGGCAACTTCGGCCCGACGCACCCGGGTCGTTGAAACCCTGATCCAGAGGGACGCGTCTCGCTTTCAACGGTCTTCGCCCTATTTTTTAAGCACCCCGAAAACTCATGAAACCCCGCCGCCTCACCGCTGCTCTCCTGCTGGCCGCCGCCTGCCTCGCCGCTCCGGCCGCGTCCTTCGCCGCCCAGCCCAACCTCGTCATCTTTTACGCCGACGACCTCGGCTGGGGAGAACTGGGGTGTCAGGGCAATCCGCAGATTCCCACTCCCAACATCGATGCGATCGCGCGCAATGGAGTGCGGTTCACCAACGGCTACGTCGCCGCGACCTATTGCAGTCCGTCGCGCGCGGGCCTGATGACGGGCCGGTACCCGACGCGGTTCGGCCACGAGTTCAACAGCGTCGCCAACCGCACCGGCCTGCGGCTCGACCAAGTGACGCTTGCCGAACGCCTCCGCAGCCTCGGTTACGCCACCGCGTGCGTCGGCAAGTGGCACCTCGGCGGCGGCCTGGAATACCGGCCCACGCGGCGCGGTTTCGACGAGTTCTTCGGCACCCTCGCCAACACGCCTTTCTTCCACCCGACGAACTTCGTCGACTCGCGGATCTCCGATGATGTCCGGCCCGTCACCGATCCCGCGTTCTACACCACCGACGCCTACGCCGAGCGGGCGATCGATTGGATCGAGCGCAGCAAGCGCCGGCCTTGGTTCCTCTATCTTCCGTTCAACGCCCAGCACGCCCCGCTGCAGGCGCCGAAAAAGTACCTCGATCGTTTTTCCGGCATCACCGATGAGAAGCGCCGCATCTTCGCCGCGATGATGGCGTCGATGGACGACGCGGTGGGCCGGGTGATGGCCAAAGTGCGCGCTCTCGGGCAGGAGGATAACACGATCGTGTTCTTCATCGCCGATAACGGCGGGCCGACGCAGAGCACGACTTCCGGCAACGGACCGCTGCGCGGTTTCAAGATGACGACTTTCGAGGGCGGTCCGCGCGTGCCGTTCCTCGCCCAGTGGAAGGGCCGGTGGCCGGCCGGCAAGGTTTACGACTTGCCCGTGATGAACCTCGACGTCCTGCCCACGGCCGTCACCGCCGCGGGAGGAAAACCCGAAGCCTCGTGGCAGCTCGACGGTGTGGACCTCACGCCCTTCGTGACCGGCGTCAACAGCACGCGGCCGCATCAGACGCTTTACTGGCGCTACGGTCCGCAATGGGCCGTGCGCCACGGTGACCTGAAGCTGGTCGTCTCGAAGGGCGGCAGCGGCAAGCCGGAGCTGTACGATCTTTCGAAGGACATCGGGGAATCCAAGGATCTCGCCGCCACCCAGCCGGCCAAGGTGCGGGAACTGCAGGCGCTTTGGGACAAGTGGAGCGCGGAGCAGGCCGAGCCCAGCGCGCCCGACACTCCGGCCGGCGCCGGGAAAAAAGCCGGCAAGAAGAAACGCTGATCGTCGATGAAAACGCTCCGGCTCAAAGCGTGGTTCGCCGCGGTGGCGACGATGCTTGCCGGGGCGACGCTGGGCGCGGAGCAGGTACGGGTGGGCGACGCCGCCGCGCTGCGGGCCGCGGTGGCCGCCGCCCGGCCCGGCACGGTGATCCTGCTTGCGGAAGGCGTCTACGGCGGCGGTTTCACTTTCGCCCGGCTGCGCGGCGAGCCCGGCCGGCCGGTGGTCATCGCCTCGGAAAATCCGTCGAAACCCGCGGTCTTCCGCGATGCGCGCACCGGTTTGCATTTATCCGCCCCCGAGCACGTGGAACTGCGCGATCTCGAGTTCACCGTGCTGTACGCCAACGGGCTCAACATCGACGACGGCGGCCGGCGCGATGGCGGCGCGCGGCACGTTACGCTGCGCGGCCTGCGCGTGCGCGACGTGGGCGGCGGCGGCAACGAGGATGGCATCAAGGTTTCGGGCGTTTCGGACTTCGTCGTCGAGGGTTGCACCGTCGAGCGCTGGGGCGCGGCCGGATCGGCGATCGATCTTGTCGGGTGTCATCGTGGTGTCATTCGGGGCAACGTCTTCCGGCATACGCTGCCGCCTTCGGCCAACGGAGTGCAGTGCAAGGGCGGCTCCACCGACATAGCGATCCTCGGCAACCTCTTCGACGACACTGGCGCGCGAGGGGTGAACATCGGCGGCAGCACGGGGCTGGCGTTCTTCCGTCCGCCGCTCGCAGGCGACGGCCCGCACGCGGAGGCGCGCAACATCCGGGTCGAGGGTAACCGCTTCACGGGCTCGGTGGCGCCGGTGGCGTTCGTGGGCGTCGACGGCGCTGTCGTGCGCTTCAACACCTTCGAGCAACCGGGGCGCTGGGCGCTGCGCATCCTGCAGGAGAACCGCGCCGCGGGCTTCGTGTCCTGCCGGGGCGGAATTTTCACCGACAATCTCGTCGTCTTCGAGTCCTCGCGCTGGGCTGAGGGCGGGGTGAACATCGGCCCCGGAACGGCGCCGGAC
>JBEGJD010000258.1:0-3218 GCA_041184765.1 Verrucomicrobiota bacterium
GAGTCTCCGTCGTCGCGGCGGAATCCAACACGGTCCGCTGGCGGCTGGAGGCCGGACCCAGCATCTGGCTCAAGACCAAGGTCGCCTACGGCGCCACTTCATCCTCGGATCCGGCGACCACCGCGAAGACCGATCGTATTTACGATGACGGTTTCAACCGCGTTGACGCTTCCGGCAACCTAGGAGACGGCGGGTTTGGTCCACTCGCGAGCCGGACCGGTTACTTCGGCTTCACCAGCGACGGCCAGGTCGATCTACGAGCGGGCACACTCGCGCTTCATCGCACCACCGCGGGTGAGGGTCTCTACCGCGACGTCGGTGACACGGCCAACCGGCCGGCGTGGCACGCGGCGTTGCGGCTATCGCTGTCGAAAATGAAACCCGATCGTCGGGACTGGGGTCTGGAAGGCGCAGTGGACTGGGCCCGATTCCGCGACTGCGCCTCGGGTCCCGTGGCCGCCAACGTCCGCGTGCTCACCGACACTTACGCCTTGGGTGGCGTTGTGCCCCAACGCGCGCCGTACTCCGGGCGCTTCTCGCCCCTGCCGGGTGATCAGCGCATCGGCGACACCCCGTCTCGCTCGCTCAGCTCCGTCGCGGGAACCGTCAACGGTACGCGCACCTTCGATGGAAGGGCCCTGGTCTTGCGCGGCGGATTCTGGTGGGAGCTTATTCCTTCCAAGACGACCGAGCCGCAGCGCGAAGGCGACCGTTGGTCGGTGTTCCTGCGCGGCGGCTTGGCGATAATCCGCGCGAAGGCCTCTTTCTCCGTCGACGAGCAGGCGCAGGCACCCGGACTCCAGCCGGGAGCGCGTATCACCGCGGCGGGATCCCGCAGTCGTTCCGATCTCGGTTACTTCCTCGGTGCCCGCGCGCGGCGTAGCTTCAGCCCGCAGTGGGCCTTCCTGGCCGGCGCTGACTTCCTGAGCGGTTACAAGCTCAAGACCTCGCAGGGCGACCGCTACGCGCTGCTCGATCTTTCACGCGTCTGGATGCTGAGCATCGGCCTCGAGTACGCGTGGGACGTGCGCAAGCTGCCCTGATCGCGCTCCTTTTCATTCCCAAAACCGCCGCTTGATTGCCGGCGGTTTTTTTGTGCCTGTTGGGTCCGTGCTCCAATCCCTCCGGATCCGCAACCTCGCCCTGCTGGAAGAGGTGTCTCTTGAGTTCGAGGAAGGATTCACCGCGGTCACCGGCGAGACTGGGGCCGGCAAAAGTATCCTGCTCGGAGCGCTCAGCCTGCTCGCCGGGGAAAGGGCGGATAAAACTGCCATCCGTCAGGGCGCCGCGGCGGCGGAGGTGGAGGCGGCGTTGCACTTTAAGGACCCCTCACGGATCAATCGTTCCCTCGAGGAGCTTGGCCTTCCGGCCTGTGAGGACGGTTTGCTGATTCTGCGGCGGACGCTGCCGCGGGAAAAAGCTCCCCGCATTTCGGTCAACGGGGCCCTCGCGACGCTGGCCGCCCTCCAGCGGTTGGGAGAGCTGTGGATTGACTTCCACGGTCCGGCCGAACCGCGACGCCTGCTCCGGCCGGAGTGTCAGCTGGAGTTGCTCGATCTTCACGGCAAGGCGGGCGGTGCGCTCGCCGATTACGCCGGCAGTTTCCGGGCTTGGCGGGAGGCGCAGATGGAACATCGGCGCGTCGCCGGCGAGCAGCGACTTAGTCCGGATCAGGTGGATTTTCTGCGGGCGCAATTGGCGCGATTCGACGCGTTGGAACTGACCTCCGAGGCGATTCAGGAGCTGGAGCGGGATCATCAGCGGCTTTCCCGTTCCCGCGAATTACAGGAACTGAGCGGCGGTCTGGAGGCGGGGTTGACCGGCGATGAAGGACTGCAGCCGCGGCTCGCCGCGCTCCTGCGCGAGGCCCGTAATCTGGAGGCGCTTGATTCCGCCAGCCGCCCGCTGGCGGAACGTTTGGCCTCGCTGGCGGTCGAGCTGAACGATCTCGGCGCCGAGTTCGGAAATCTTAGCCGCGAACTGCAGCTCGATCCGGCGCAGGCAGACGCGCTCAACGCGAAGATGGACGCGTGGCTGGAGCTCCGCCGGCGCCATGGGGGCGACCTCGCGGCGGTGATCGCTGCTCGCGACGAGATGCGGCGGCGGCTGGAGATTCAGGGGGATCTGGACGGCGCGCTGGCGCGGCTGGAGCAGGCCGCCGAGGCGGCGCTGGCCGAGGTTCGAAAAAAGGCCAAGACCTTGCGCGCGGCCCGCGAAAAGGCCGCGAAATCCTTGGAGAAAGCAGCCTCGGCCGCAATCGGGCGGCTGGGTTTCGCCCGGGCTGACTTCCGCATTCGCGTGACGGCTCTGGCCGAGCCCGGCCCGTCGGGGGATTGCGCGGTGGAATTCCTCTTCTCGCCTAACGCCGGCGAGCCGCCGCTCCCGTTGGCACGCATCGCCTCCAGCGGTGAACTCGCCCGGGTGATGCTCGCGCTCAAGACGGTGCTGGCGTCCCTCGATGCCGTGCCGTTGCTGGTGTTCGACGAAGTCGACGCCAATGTGGGTGGCGAAATCGGCCGTGTCGTGGGCGCTAACCTCGCGGAGATCGCCTCGGGTCACCAGGTGCTGTGTGTAACCCATCTGCCGCAGGTGGCGGCGCAGGCGGCTTCCCATCTCGTCGTGCGGAAGGATCAGACCGGACAGCGCGCGGTCGTGGGCATCGCGCCGCTTCACGGCGACCGGAAAGCCCGCACCGCGGAACTCGCGCGCATGTTGGGCGACAGCAAGTCCCGCAGCGCGCTCGAGCACGCCGCCGGGTTACTGGGTGGAGCGGGCCGCGGCGGTTCCTGAACTGCGCCAGAGTCGGGCGGGCAGGCATCCCACCGCGATGATCGCGAGCTGGGACGCTACGAAGGAGGACAGGGCGACGAAGGCCGCGTCGGTGAAGCCGTAGCTGTGCAGGCCAACGCCGAGCATGTTGGTTCCGAACCAGCTCCAGCTCGTGATGATGTTGCCGCCGATCGCCAGATTCATAAGGCCGCGCTGGCGTATCATTCCGCCCCAGCGCGCGTGCAGGATGAGGGCGTTCCAAATCACGATCAGCAGGGCGCCGTTCTCCTTGGGATCCCAGCCCCAGAAGCGCCCCCACGACTGGTCGGCCCAGATGCCGCCCAGCACGGTGCCCACGAAACTGAAGAGCGTGGCGAAGCACAGGATGCCGTAGACCATGCGCGAGAGGCTCCTGCCCATGTCGGCGGTCATCACCTTCGTGAAGAGTC
>JBEGJD010000259.1:0-2530 GCA_041184765.1 Verrucomicrobiota bacterium
ACATTTCCCAAGGCCTCAGGGTCGGCGTGCAGGTGGGTCGCGTCCCGGCCGCTGTCGCCGGTGCCGAGGCAGACCGCGTAACACGAGGCGCGGTCAGCCGCGACGGCTTGCCGGAGGTTGAAATTACCGATTCGCCGCGGGGTCATTCGAGGGCGCGTGGGTGGAAGCTGCCGTCGGTCCGCATGGACAGTAGGCGCTGGAGGTCGGCCGCGAGACCTCCGCGGTACGTGCGCGGGCGGTGTTCGGCGGAGGAAAACGCGGTCGCTGGCTCGGGTCGGCTCTTTCTCCAATCAAGGTAGCCCCGGAGTAATCCGGCTTCCTCTTTCAGTTCCCAAACGTGGCGATATACCGTGTGCAGCAGTTCACGGTCCTCAAGCCGCGTCAGTTGCTCGAAGAGCGTCGCGAGTTGTTCGCCGCCTTCGCGCGCCCGCGCGACGGCAGCCAGGTCGCCTTGCACGGCTGCCGTGATGTCCTGGCGCCAAGCTTCCGCGCGCGGCCCGTGCGTGAAGGGAAGGTGCAGGCAATCGCAAAGCAGGGCGAACAGGTCCGGCGGGAGAGGTGTGACGGCGCCGCCGGAGTCTAGGCAACGCCAGTCCGCCCGCCAGGCCTCGCGCGCCTGCGCATGCTCGCGGTAGGGATCGTAATTTTCGCGGCCGACCCAAGAGGCAAACGTGTCGATCGGGAGGCGGTTCGCCTCGAACTCGCAGTTCGGATTCAGCAGCACGCCCGCGGTGGCGGCACGAAGCGACGTCGGGCGGCCGGCGTAAGGACCAAGGTAGAGACGGCGGAGGTCGTAATCGTTGGCGAAGAGGTTGTCCCAGATCAGGGGGCGGCGTCGCAGCACCGCGGTGAGCGGGCTGACATCCGCGGCGGTGATTGTCTCTGAAACGATTTCGGGCCCGGTCCACATCACGTCCACCGCCAGGTCGAGATGCTCGCCGAGGTGGCGCAGATAGCGTGACGTGATCACGTCTCCTGCCATCCGGCCGCAGTAGGGAGTCGGACAGAAAAGAAGTCGTGCCGAGCGATCCGCGCGCTTCTGGAGCGCTAGGAGGTGATGCGCAAACGCCACCTGCGGTGCGGCGTCGTGTTCGGTCGCGCCGAGATTTCCCGATACGGGCGACGGAATGATGTCGTCGAACAGCACCGCGAATTGGCGCGCACCAAGGTTCATCAACTGCGAGGCTTTGCGTTCGAGCGCCGCGTGGCCGACCGCGGTCGGAAACGCCGCGTCGAGGCCGGGAGCGAGCGCGTAGATGAAGGAGACGCCGGCGTCGGCGCAGGTGGTTATGATCGCGCGCAACTCCGCCGCCTCAGCTTCTTCGTAGAGATCACGCCAGCGGGCGCGGTGGCGGAGATCGTCCTTCGGCGCGTAGAGGTAGGTGTTCAGTCCGAGCGCGCCCAGCCGCGCGACGAGCGCGCGGCGTTGCGCGGACGACCACGGCCGGCCGTAAAAACCCTCGACGACGCCGGAGAGGAAGCGGGCGTGCTTCATCGCGCGGAGTTCGGACCTTTGCTGGCGGCGATCCGACGCCGCTCCAACGCGCGGGCGAAGGGGAGATAGACCAGGACCGCGACGCCCAGCGAGACGGCGCCCCAGACGGCGGCGCGCCAGTCACCGCCCGTGGCGAGGTAGTGTCCGATCACCGGCGGGGTGGTCCACGGGATGTTCACGACCGGCCGCGCGATGACGCCGGCGGACATGAGCAGGTAGGTGCCCGCGGTGAGCAGGAGCGCGTTGAGGATGTAGGGCACCATGAGAACCGGGTTCAGGACGACGGGGATCCCGAAGAAGATCGGCTCGTTGATCTGGAAAAGCTGGGTGGGCAGGGAAACGCGGCAGACCTGGCGGAGCCCCGGGTCCCGCGAATTCCAGAGCGTGAGGGCCAGCGCGAGGGTGGCGCCGGTGCCGCCGACGTTGACAAAGGTGGAGAAGAAACCGTTGGCGGTGACGTGGGGCGCCGGTAGGCCCTGGCCGAGGGCGGCGACGTTGGCGGCGAGGTACTGGAGGAACACGGGGGCGACGACGGCGTCGAGGGTGTTGTCGCCGTTGATGCCCACCGACCACAGCAGCGTGACGAGCAGCGCGTAGACGAGGATTCCCGGAAGGGTGTCGAGGGCGAAGACCAGCGGGGCGAAGGCCGTCTGCACGAGGGCGTTGAGGTCGAGACCGAGCGCGAAGCGCAATGTCCAGAAACCGGCGACCAGCGCGATCATCGGGCCGAGCGACAGGAATGATTCCGCGACGACGGCGGGCACCTCGCGGGGAAGCCGGATGACAAGGTTGCGCGCAACAAACCAAGCCTTCACGCGCACGGATACCAGTGCGACGACGATGGCCGTGAAGAGACCGGCCGATCCCAGCGTGGCGGCATTGAGCGTCTGATCCTTGGGGTTTACCTGCAGCAGCAGGAAGCAGAGGGTCGCGAGGACCGCGGAGCCGGCGGCGTCCAGCGCCAGGCGCGAGGCGAAGTCGTGGGCGATCGCGAAGCAGACGAAGACCGCGAGGAGGCCGAAGGTGGCGGTGACC
>JBEGJD010000260.1:0-5000 GCA_041184765.1 Verrucomicrobiota bacterium
CCGGTAGCTGAGTTCGATCGTGCCTTTTGCTTCCGGGAAGGCGCGATTGTAGCCGAGGAAACCGATCCACTTCTCGCGTTCCGCGGGGCGGTTTTCCGCGAAGGTCAGCGGCAGGAAAACGCCGGGGATCACCTCGGTGTTCTTCTGCACCAGCTTGTAGGGATCGGCGAGATAGCCGGTGGCGCGGCCCCATGTCAGGTTGGCGGTGACCGAAGCCCGCGGATCGAGCAACTGCGTGACGCCCGCGATGAGATCGAGCGAGCGCTTGCGCTCCCAATTCTTCTGGTGGAACACGCGCACCTCATCGGCCGTCCCGGCGATTCCGAGGAGCAGTGTGGTGTTCTTCTGGTTGAAGTCGGTGAGGGTGTTGAGCGACCAGCCATCAGATACGTAGTCGCTTTCCCGGCTGTTGCCCGCCCCAACCGCCACATTCACGCCCTCGAACTGGTGTGAGTACACCGCGTTCCATGCCTTGCGGCGCTCGGTGAGAGACGACAAAGGCACCTGGTCGCTGCCGGCGGGCGCCGGTTGTCCGGTCGGCGTGGCGCCGGCGATGGCGTCGATCACGCCGTCGACTTTGAGCTGATCGGCGGTGCCCAGGGATTTCTCGATCGCGAAGCCGTGGACCTTAACGCCCACGCGACCGCCCATTTCCGCGTAGTCCTGGAATTTGTAGCGGATCGCGTCCTCCGCTCTCGCGACGCGGGCGGATTGCGACGCAATGAGGAACCCGAGGAAGGCGGATCGTAATTTTGTCGGTACGCGGGCGTTCTTCGCGGAGAGCATGGAGATTTCGGAAATGAGGTCGGCTTCAGCCCGCAGGCAACGGGAGAATGGACACCGGACGGGTCGTCGGGTGCGGGGAAAAGTTACCCCCACTGGCCCTCCGCGTGAAGAAGTGTTTCTCTCAGGCTTCGCGGGTTGGACGCGGTTCTTTGCGCGGGAACCCGTTGCCGGAGGCGCTTTTCAAGCTGCCATGAAGCCGAGGTCGGATTTAGGGAAGCGTCCGATGTTGGGCAGGATAACCGGAATGTTGGTGGCGCTGACGCCAAACCAGCGGGCGAGCGTTGCCGCGTATTCGTCGACACTGGTCGTGGGGATCCACGTGCCGCGCGTACCGCTGTCGTTGGGGCCGCCAAGGCGAAGGTCCGGCATCTGTCCGTACATCGCCCCACCGCGCACCGCGCCACCGAGGACGAGATGATGGCTGCCCCAACCGTGGTCGGAGCCGTCGCCGTTGGTGTTGTACGTGCGTCCAAAGTCGGAGCCGGTGAAAGTAGTCACCTGGTTCTCGGCGTTGATCTGCGCGAGGGCCCGGTAGAAAGCCCCGAGCGATCGGCTGATGTCGCCGATCAGCGTGCTGTGCGCCCCGCTCGTGGTGTTGCCGAGGGTGACTTGGTTGTCGTGCAGATCAAAACCTCCGATGCGCACGAAAAAGATCTGCCGCGTGAGCCCGAGCTGGCCCTGCGCGTTGATCAGGCGCGCCACCATGTGAAGCTGCTGCGCGAGCCGCGTGTTGGTGATGCCGTTGAAGATCGCGGCGAACGGGCTCGTTCCGGTGATGATGGAGGACAGCAGGGAACTCGTTCCCAAAGCGCGGCTGGTGAGCCCGCCGAAGGCTGCCTCAAGGAGGCTCGGGCTTTGCTGCGCGAGCGTGTCGTTGAGCGCGGTGGTGCGAAGTCCGTTCGCCGTGGTCCCGGTGCCGCTGCCGGTGAGTGAGATAGTGCCCCCCGTACCCACGGCGTACTGTTGAACAACCCTTCCGATCTGGAACGTATTCTGCCCGTCCAGCGTCATCATCATCGAGATGCGGTTGTTCGAGTTCAGCGCGTTGGTTAGGTCGGCCACGCGCCCGCCCCAGCCGGTGGCCACCTCAGAGAAGGGCTTGTCCGCGACGCTGGTCTGCCATTCGACCTGCTGATCGTTGTGCGAGAACAGCTGACGCGGCCGCAGCTCGGGCCGCGCGTTGAATGTGTCGCGGGTGAGCGGATACGAAAGAGTCCCCACGTTTGCGATCACGGCGAGCTTTCCGCGGTCGTAGAGCGACTTCAGGTCAGTCATCGCGGGATGCAGCGACCAGGCGCGGCCATCCCCACCCGGAGTCGTTATCGGGAGCAGGCTGGATTGCGGCAGGGAAAGCGCCGTGCGGGCCGCGGCGTAGGCCGCGTAGCCGGCGTTGTCGGCCGGCACGACCAGGTTGTTGGCGTCGTTGCCGCCGGCGAAGAACAGGCAGACGAGCGCCTTGAAATCGGGGGTCGGCGCCCCGGCGCGCGGAGGAGTCGAGGAGTTGTCCGGGCTGGCGGCCGCTCCCATGAGCCGCAATTGCCCCAGCGTTGAAACGAGTCCGGTGGTGCCGACGGATGCGCAGCAGGCGCCGACGAAACGGCGTCGGGTCAGGTCGAGATCGACGGTCTTGGAATTCATGGGGCTCCTTATTTTTGCACGGCACCCTGCGGTACGGTGACGGTGAGGTAGATGGCGGAGCGCACGCGCTCCAAGTCCGTTGAACCGTAGGCGCTCGCGGTGCTGGTAGGCATCGCGGTGATGGCGGTCACGAACCGATCCGTAACCGACCGTGGCAGGGCTCCCCCGGCTAGGATGAGGTTCATCCGGTCGACGAGTGCGCGGGGATTACGTGCCAAGGCGAGCGTGGCGGCGTCCAGTTTCACTCCCAACGTGCCTTCAGCGGGATTCGCGGCGGCCGTCGTGCCCGGGATCCCCGTGCGCCCCGCGTAGATGAAATTCCAGAGTTGGTTCGGCGTGCTGATGGCGGTGGTGTCGGTCACGATCTGGTACTCGGGCGCAACGAGGCCCGCTGCTGCCAAGGTGCCCGGCTGCACGAAGTCGGGCTCAAAGAAATTGAATACCGTCGGCGCCCGCAGGGCGGCCTGGACGAGGTTTGTCTCCGGATTCGCAAAGAGAAAGCGCCCGTTGTTCGCGCCGCCGTCAAAGGCCCGCAGGATCGCGGTGGTGCGTAGCAGCGGCTCCTTGAGCTTGCCGTAGCTCGCGGTGGTGGCGAGAGCCGCGGACCGCGCCTCGTAATCGAGCAAGATCGCCCGCACCACCGCGCCGAGATCGCCGCGCACGCCCGAGCCGTTGTTCGCGAAGACTTGAGCCACACGGTAGACGTATCCGGGGCTCGGGTTGGAGGTGACGAGACGCTGGATGAGCTGGCGTACGAGGAAGGGCCCGGCGTTGGGATGGTTAAAGAGCGTATCGAGCGTGTCCTTCAGGTCCTGTTGGGGCGTTTGCCGCGCCGGAATCTTACGGCCGGCGACGATGGTCTTTTCGCCGGTCTCGTGGAAATCGGCGTAGAACATCATCGGCCGGAGGTAATTGGCAGGCTCGCCGCGGAAATTCGGAACCGTCGCGGCTGAGTAGAAGCCGAGCCCCGTGAAGACCTTGGCCATCTCGGAAATCGTCCGGTTGTCGTAAGTCGCGATTGGCGCGCCTACTTCGTTCAGGCGCGGCAGGCCGTCCGGCTGTAACTCCATCAGGCCGACCGAGAACAGCTGCATGATTTCGCGGGCGTAATTTTCATCCGGCGCCGTCAATTGCCGGCCCGATGTGTCGAACGTCGCCTTGGCGTTCCGCAGCGCGCTCAGGTAGATCCCCATCACCGGGCTCAGGGTCACATCCTCCAGCAGCTGGCGTGCGTTGCCGAAGGCGCCTCGGACGAGGATGTCGTAGTAGTTCGCGAGCGCCCGCGGGTTGTTGGCGAGCGTCGGATTCACATCGGAAACCACGAAGATCTGGCTCAGCGCGAAGGCCACGCGCTGCCGCAGCTGGTCCCGACCCGTAAGCGCAATACGCCACCACGCCGCCTGCCGGTTTTGCTGGTTGTACTGTGGATTGTCACCCAGCGCTGAGTAGGTGCGGAAGTCTTCGTCGGTCGCATCGAGATGCAATGAGGCAGGGAGGGCCATTTGAGCCGTTATCCACGCATCCAAGTCTGCCTGACGCTTGCCCGTGAGGGCATCGATTTCAGGTCCCATCGGCCCGAAAGTACCTTGAATCAGAAAACGCGCTGCGTCGGTCGCGGTGAGCGCCTCGTCGGCCAAGCGGGGAGGTGCCGCCGGTGCCGACCAAACCGCCCGCGCGCTCGATTGCACGAAGGAGCCGCGCAGTTCTCCGGCGGGATAGCTCGCGGTTTCGATGCTAAGAAAAACCCTGCCCTCCTTGAGCGCTTTCACGATCTCCGCGGCCGAAGTCGTGCCGCTGTCCGTGATTACCCACGCCTGACCGGATACCTGGCCGACGGGCAGCTTGAAGAGATCTGCCCCGACTTCCCCCGGGTTTCCCAGCCGCAGGTAGGCGAGAGTTTGAGGCGACGTAAGCGCCGAGAAGTTCGCACTCACGAGCGCGATGCGTTCATCTGAGCCCAGTTGGATGCTGGCGGATCCGGAGGCTGTGGAGGCGGCTGCACCTGGGGGCGTTCGTAGCGTGGCAAGGAAGAGGGTGGGCTGGTTAAAAAACAGCGTCACCACCGCGCTACGATCCGCGGAGAGGGAGTAGCCGTTGCCGGCGGTCAGGCTCAGAACGATGTCGCGGTTGACGGTTGCGGTGGTCGCTGCGCTCGCGGCGGTGATGACGAGGTCAGCCGAATCCGCGCCGGCGGGAATCGTGACGGAGGCGGGAACGCCGTTGTAGTCGCGCCCGGCCTCAGCCGAACCGCTCAAGGAAAAGTTAACCGTCAGCGGCTGGCTGTTACCTCCGGCCCGGATTATCCTGAAGACCGCTGGTGGCCCACCGCGGTTGTCGGTAGCCGAACTCGCCGCCACGACACTCACAGTGGCCAGCGGATCGGGGGTGAGGTCGTAAACCTCCACGAGCGCAATGCCCGAGGTGTTGCCAACCCCGCTGACTTGCACCGAGTAGCTCTTGCCCGGCGGAAGGTCCACCATGAGTGCGGAGTCCCGCGACCCTGCTGCGAAAGGAAACGCGCCGGCCTGGGTAAAGGCCGCGGTTAATGCCGTGGCCTCGGTCGAGCTCCAATTGTC
>JBEGJD010000260.1:10000-11512 GCA_041184765.1 Verrucomicrobiota bacterium
GATGAGTATTCTAAGGCGCGCAGGTTAAATCTCTCTAAGGAACTCGGCAAATTAACCCCGTATCTTCGGTATAAGGGGTGCCCCGCAAGGGGCCGCAGTTAATTGCGTCAACCGACTGTTTAGCAAAAACACAGCACTCTGCTAAGTCGCAAGACGACGTATAGGGTGTGACACGTGACCAATGCGGAAAGGTGAAAGTCTTGGGTGCAAGCTCAGGATCTAAGCCCCCGTGAATGTCGGCCGTAACTATAACGGTCCTAAGGTAGCGAAATTCCTTGTCGGGTAAGTTCCGACCCGCACGAATCGTGTAACGAGTTGACGACTGTCTCGGAGAGAGGCCTGGTGAAATTGTAGTGGCGGTGAAGATGCCGCCTACCCGCAGCAGGACGGAAAGACCCTATGCACCTTTACTGTAAGCTGTTATTGTCGCTTGACTTTCAATACGTAGAATAGGTGGGAGACTTCGAAGCCCGGTTCCAGGATCGGGCTGAGTCACAACGTGAAATACCACTTTTTGTTGGTTAGGCGTCTAACCTCGTACCATTAACTGGTCGTGGGACAGTGATAGCAGGTCAGTTTTTCTGGGGCGGAATCCTCCCAAAAAGTAACGGAGGATTACGAAGGTTCCCTCGGCCCGGTCGGTAATCGGGCTATAGAGCGCATGAGTATAAGGGAGCTTTACTGTGAGACCAACAAGTCGAGCAGTTGCGAAAGCAGGTTCAAGTGATCCGGTGGTTGAATGTGGAATCGCCATCGCTCATAGGACAAAAGGTACGCTAGGGATAACAGGCTGATCGCGCCCAAGCGTTCACAGCGACGGCGCGGTTTGGCACCTCGATGTCGACTCATCACATCCTGGGGCTGGAGAAGGTCCCAAGGGTTCGGCTGTTCGCCGATTAAAGTGGTACGTGAGCTGGGTTCAAAACGTCGTGAGACAGTTTGGTCCCTATCTGCCGTGGGCGTAGGAGAATTGAGAGGATTTGACCCTAGTACGAGAGGACCGGGTTGAACGCACCTCTGGTGGACCTGTTGTGGCGCCAGCCGCAGTGCAGGGTAGCTATGTGTGGACGGGATAACCGCTGAATGCATCTAAGCGGGAAACCCACCTCAAGACGAGTTCTCCCTGAAGAGCCGTGGAAGACGACCACGTTGATAGGCCGGATGTGGAAGCGCGGTAACGCGTGTAGCTGACCGGTACTAATCGCTCGATTGGCTTGATCGCTCTCATTACTCAATGTCCATCAAACAGGGCCTCAAAACAGGCCAGAGATAGAAAATCCCAGTTTTGCTTCCCGTGTTTCGCCGGCCTGGTGGCTTAGGCGGAGCGACCAGACCCGATCCCATCCCGAACTCGGCCGTCAAACGCTCCAGCGCCAATGGTACTATGTCTCAAGACCTGGGAGAGTAGGTCGCTGCCAGGCCTGCCAAGAACGGACCAAACCTCATCACAAACCACAAATCAAAAGCGGCCCACTCGGGCCGCTCTTGCGTTTAAGGCCCAAAGCTCAAACC
>JBEGJD010000261.1:0-9192 GCA_041184765.1 Verrucomicrobiota bacterium
AGCGAGGCGTGGTTCAGGATGGATTCCGAATGGCTCCGCGAGGGGGGCAACCACGGATGGACACGCATCGACACGGATAGATGGGATTCGTTTGTAGCCGGGGTCCGGCGACCCCGGACAATGCCGGCGACCGTACGGCCGAGGGCTGTTCCTCAGGTAGCGAGCGTGAACCGCAGGTTTCCAGATCGCGCAATGAGGTGTCCGCCGCTGCGGGCTAGCCCGCAGCGGACCATACTCGCCAAAGAGAAACGGAGGTTCGGAGCAGGTGGTCGGACGTGCCCCGCGCTCTCGCCTGCGACTTTTGCGCCTCTTCGCGGCCATTTACCGCCTGGCCGCAAAAAGGCGCAAACACGCCGGCAAACTTCCTGTCCGTCGGGCGGCGCTCAGTCGGCCTTCTTCTTGGACTTGGCGGCGGGCGCGGGAACCGGCTTCCGGAGCACGACGGGGACCGCGTTGGCCTGGGGCGCGCCCGGGGTGCTGCGGCCGTCGGCGACGATTTTTTCCAGGAGTGTGTTCAAGCGCGCCACGACCTCGGGATGCTTGCGGTGTAAGTTTTTCGCCTCGGGAAGGTCATCGCCGCCGATCCGATAGAGTTGGGTATCAGGCAGGCCCTGTTTGGTAGCCTCGGGGTCGCGCGGGGCCGACCAGCCGCCGCTGCCCGGAGCGAGCGCGAGCTTCCACTCGCGATCGCGGATCGCGAAGGCACCGGTGATGCTGTGGTGCACAACCGAAGTACGCGCCGAAGGTCCCTTGCCGAGCAGCACGTCGAGGAAGCTGAAGCTGTCCTCGCCCTCGTTGGCGGCGACCTTCGCGCCGGTGATCTCGGCGACGGTGGCGAAGACATCGGTGAGGCAGAGCAATTGGTTGCTGACGGCTGGCTTCACCCGCGCAGGCCAGCGGACGAAGAAGGGCACACGGTGGCCGCCATCGAAGAGGTCGGCCTTGTGGCCGCGAAGATCCCCGTTCACCGCGTGGCCCTTGGCGGCGAGCTCCTCGATGCGGGCCTGCGGGGAGCACCCGTTGTCGCTGGTGAACACGACCAGTGTGTCGCGCGCGATGCCGTTGCGATCGAGGGCGGCCAGCACCTCACCCACGGCCCAGTCGGTCTCCATCACAAAGTCAGCGTAGAGGTTCAGGCCGCTGCGTCCGATCCATTCCTTGTTGGGTGCGATCGGCGTGTGCGGTGAGGCGAGAGGCAGGTAGAGGAAGAACGGCTGTCCTGTCTTGGCGCGTTCCTCGATGTAGCGCACCGCCTGGCGGGTGAACTCGGGCAGCACGTGTTCCACTTCAAAACCCGGTGCGGTCGGTCCCGGGCGGGCCTCGCCGGCGTGCGGCGGGTGCATCGGGAACGACCGCGTGAGCGTGGGCGCCTTGGTCACGCGGTCGTTCTCGATGAACGTGTACGGTACCATGTCGAGGGAGGCGCTGATGCCGAAATAGCGGTCGAAACCAACGGAAGTCGGGCCGTTTTTGATCGGGGCGGTGTAGTCGACGCTGTTGACCTGCGCCGCCGTCTCGACGGTGAGGTCGCTTACCGTTTTCCCCGGCAGGCGGGCCCAGTCCATGCCGAGGTGCCACTTGCCGATGGCCGCGGTGTGGTAGCCCTGCTTTTTCAGCAGCGAGGCGATCGTCTCGCGTCCGGGCTCGATCAGACGCGGGGACAAGCCGCCGAGGACGCCGTTCTGCAGGCGCGTCCGCCAATTGTAGCGGCCAGTCAGCAGGCCGTAGCGGGTCGGAGTGCAGACGGAGGAAGGTGTGTGGGCATCCGTGAAACGCACGCCTTCGCGAGCGATGCGGTCCATGTGCGGTGTGACGATACGACCGACGGGATTGTTGGCCTTCACGTCGCCGTAGCCGAGATCGTCGCAAAGGATCACGACCACGTTGGGGCGCTCGGCGGCGAACGCGGGAACAGCGGTGACGAGGCCGAGCACGAGCGCGGCGAGAAATGGGGTCTTCATGGGGTGATCGGGGAAACCGTCAGCGCAGGATGCGGTCGAGGATCTCGCCCGGACCGAAGCGTACGGCATCGGTGCAGGGGAGGCCCGTCTCGCGCGCAGCGGCCTCGACCGAAGCGCGGGCCTCGGCGTCGTTTTGCTCCCAGGTGTTGAGCGCGATGCCGACGACCGGCACCGGGGCGAAGGCGCCCGCGGCGGCGGCGACCTGCTCGTAGAGGGCCACGACCTTTGAAAGCGGTGGGATCTCGATGTGGGGGAAGGATCGAAGGGTTTTCACACCGGCTTTGGCGACGACGACCAGATGCGTCGGCTGCGAGCCGCGAATCAGCGGCAACGTCGCCGTGGAAGCCGGATTAAGCAGCGAACCCTGGCCTTCAACCCAGAGAACGTCCTGCCCTGGCGCGTGCCGCATCACCTCGGCCTCGACCGCCCCGCTGGCGTAGTCGACGCGCACGGCGTCGAGGCACACCCCGCTGCCACTGATCATCATGCCTGCCTGGCCGGTGCCCACGAAACAAGAGCGCACGCCGCGTTCCCGGGCGGCGCGGTCGAATTCCAGCGCGGCGGTCATTTTGCCGATCGCCATGTCGGTGCCGACGAACAGCACGCGTTTGCAGGGGAGGTTGCGCGTGCCGCCGGTGCCGCTCGCGAGGCCCGCGGGCTCGCGACGCATGTCCCAGATCGTGACGCCGGGGCGCAACGCCGCGGCGATCTCCGCGTCCTCGCCGAGGCGCGTGTGCAGGCCGCTCCAGATCGAGACGCCGCTCCGCACCGTCAGCCGCAGATCGTCCATCCAATCGGGCGGTACGCGTCCGCCGCTCGGAGCGAGCCCGATCGCGAGCGCGGTGGGCTTGAACGCCAACGCCTCCGCCACCGACGCGACGATCGGGATGTCGCGCTTGAGCGGCAGACGCGTGATTTCGCGAAGCGAGCGACCCGCGGCCTCGCGGTCGATGACCGCCACCACCTCGTCGCCGCGGTAGCGGAGCAGCGAGATGCCGGTCTTGCCGTGCTTCGGCGTCAGAAGGCCGGCATGCTGAAGAATCACGAGGCGCTGGGTGCCTCGGGGATTGAAGGTGGTGTCAGTCATGGATGAGTCCGAATCCGGGAAGTGAGGGAAGCTCGAGACGTCCCGCGCGCAAAGCGGCGCCGGCGAAGGGGTCGGTCGAAAGGTTTAGGTGACTGTCGAGGTCTAGGTAGTCCACCAGCGGACCGAGCGTCGCCGCGCAGGTGTTGCCGAGCGCGGTGCTGCCGTAGCAGCCGACGAGGATCTTGAGGCCGTGCGCGCGCGCCGCGTGCACCAGTCTCAGACCGCCGTCGAGTCCGCCGCATTTCATCAGCTTGATGTTGATGCCTGCCACCGCGCCCGCGAGACGCGGGATGTCGGCCGCCGTGCGGCAACTCTCGTCGACCAGGATCGGCAAAGGTGACGCCGCCTGCAGTGCGGCAAGGTGCGCTTCCTGTCCGACGGCAAGCGGTTGTTCCAAGTGATCCACGCCGCGCTCGCCGAGCCAGCGGGCCATCACGGCGGCGTCGGCCGGGTTCCAACCACCGTTGGCGTCAACACTCACCCGCGCGCCGGCGGGTATCGTCTCACGCACCGCCTCGAACATCGCCTGGTCGGCCGCGATGCCCGCGGGGGCACCGAGCTTGATCTTGAAGGCCCGCACGTCACCGACCTCCAACCATTGCCGCACCCGGTTCCGGGCGGCCTCGGGTGACGAGATGCCGACCGTCACCGAGGTGAGCGGTCCGGGTCCGTCGGAGAGTCCCAGCAGCCGCCACACCGGCTGACCGAGCCGCCGTCCTGCCCAGTCGTACATCGCCTGATTGAGGCCGGCGATCAGGGCGGATGGCGCACCGGACGACCAAAGGCGTTTCTCCGTCTCGTCGCGCGACCAGGCCGACGTTTCTTCCAACCAAGGGCGGTGCTCCTCCAACGCGGCCAGCAACGTGTCGAGCCGCTGCGGGTGCGCGTCGATCGCGAACGGAGCGGTTTCGCCCCAACCCTCGACGCCGTCTTCGCTCCAGCGGATCCAGATCACCTCGCTGTGCGTGCTGGTGCCGCGGCTGATGGTGAGCGGCACCCGCTTTTGCAGGCGGAGAACGGTGTGCGAGAGCGACGGCATGAAGCGCAAAAGAAGGGGAAGTTCGCCGCGCGATGCAAGGGGCGCGCTGGGGACGCTCGGCTTCAATCGCAGGCCCGGCCGACGCGGTTCCGGCGTAGCGCGGCGAAGGTGAGGCCGGCGACGCAGAACGCGAACGCGACGGCATTCGGGGTGCGCACGGTCCAAGGCTGCCACGGCCACGGAAAATCAAAGAAGGCGAAGTTCAGCGCGAAATAGGTCCACGCCGCGATCGGGAGCGTGATGCCTGCCCACGCGGAGGCATCGGCGGGCGGGCGCCGTTCGAGCCGCACCAGCACCGCAAGAGAGACCCCGAGCGGGATGATCCCGTAAAGGAGCCAACCCGCCGCGGGATTGATGGCCGGGGTCTCGTAGACCAGCCGCCGGATCATTTTTCCTGCGATGGGCAGCAGTGTTACGGGCAAGAGAACCCAGCGCGACCATCGGTCGTGACCGGCGATCGCGACGAGCGGGATCACGGCGATCGCGAGACCGGGGTCGTAGATCACCCGCGCCCATCGGAGCGGCGAAAACTCCGCGAGCAGCAGCAGCGCGCAATGAACACCCAACAGCGTCCAAGCGACGCCGTCCGGCAGAAGCCCGCGCGGCCGATCCGGTTCCGTTTCTTTCCGCGCGACCAGGTCCCGGTTCCGCCAGAGCCCGAGTCCGAGACAGGCGCCTATCGCTAGGCCGAAGATCGTTTCCATCCAGTTCCACCAATTCATTTTCGGCGCGAGTGCCGCCAACGGGTTCGCCGCCCAGGCGTGCGGATTCCAAGCATGGTACGACTGCAGGCATTGCCCCAGCGGGAACCCGAGCCCGCCGAGCATGCCCCAACCCGTGAGGTGGCGCACGAGCAGATCGCGGCGCCACCATCCCGCCCAGACCCACGCGCCCAGCAGCGCCACCAGCAGCCCGCCCCAGACCTCGGGCCGCGGTTTTAACTCCGCTCCCGCCCTGGGGAACCACTTCCAGGAGGCCGAGAAATAGATCAGGGGCAGCTGGCGCCCTTCCGGATAATGCGGTGAATTCAGCAGCCAGACGCCTCCCAGGTAGAGCGCCCATAGCGCCGCCATCAGCGCGAGCATCCCGCGCCAGGCCAGTCGCGCATTTCCGAAGCCGAGACCCAGAAACAGGCCCGCGAACCCGCTCCAGATCGCCCCCTTGATTCCCAGTCCGATCATGCCCCACCACCATGCCGGCCAGAAGCCGACGAGCACGCGATCCTGCGTGAGGCCGATGGTCTGCCCGTAGGTCATCGATCCGCCGATCCCGAGGGCCACGGCCCCGAGCGCCGCCGCCCGCGTCCCGGCCGGGATCGTCATTCCGCGCCCGAAGAGCAGCAGCAGGGTGAGCCCCACGAGCACGCCCGCGATCATCGCTCCCGTCTCATGGCCGAATTGCCCGCGAATGCCCCAGCCCATGCCGCCCGCCAGCGCGGGGAACAACACGGCTTCCCAGAGCGCCGGGGAGTTCTTCGCGCGTGGGATCTCGGACATGCTGGTTCGGCGATTACGCTTTCGTTTCGCTGCGGGCCAGCGCCCGACGCCAAACTCGGCGGATCTCCCGCGCGGCGCGGACCGACTCCGGCCACGCGTGACGGGCCGTACTCAGGTGGTAACCGTGGGTCATCCCCATTTCCGGAACCACATGCAGGGCGTTGTCTGGTCGCGGGCCCGCGAGCCAGCAGGCGAAGAGTTCTTCCACGAAACCGAGGTAGGTTTTGAACTCCGGGGTGAGACCGCCTCGGGCGTCTGCCACCGGCGCCTGGCAATGCTGGCCGGTGAACGGACGCAGGTGAAACATGCGCGAGGCTTGGATGAGCCGCGGCCACGCGAGGAGCCTCTTCGCGTAGTCCGGCGGTTGCAGGTGCTTCACCACGGCAAAGTGCGAGTGGTCCCAGGTGACGGGAAGGTCCTCGCCGGTGTCGCGTCGGTAGAGCCGGGCGAGCTCGGAAAACTTTTCCGGGGTCTCCGTCGCGGTGTCACGATGCGTCTCGAACATCACAGTCACACCGAGGCTGCGTCCGAACTTCACCAATTGCGCCGCGGCGCGCGCGGCGGCGGCAGGCGGCGTGTCGTGCGCAAAAGGTGCACGTTGATCAACCGGGTGCCGGCGCGGGCCTGCGCGCTCAGTAGTTTCCTTCCGGTCGCCAGATCCGGCGCGGCGAGTCCGCCGGTGAGCGCGAGTTCGAGGCGACGAGCTTCGCGCGCAATCTTCGGCGTGACCTCGGTGTAGATGCCCTCGAAACCGGCCTCGCGCATCGCGCGGAGCTGGCGGACCTGGTTCCACGGGCGTTTCGGCGAGGGATAGCCGATCATCGACCAGGTGGCGGCGCAGAGGATCAGGCGGGGAGCAGGGCGCGGGGACGGCATGCGCGGGAGTCGAAAACGGAGGTTGAAGCGGAAAAACGCGGCGAGCTTATTCGGGCGCCGCATGTCCCGCGATGCCCTGCAACTCCGAGTCGCCGAACGCGAGCTCACCCTCGTCACCGACGCGGGCGCGGAGCTCTGGCGGTATTGTTTTTCGCCCGATACGCCGGCGGACGAATCGCGCCGTCCCTATCTTCATCCGGTGCGCTCGCTGGCGGGCGACATGCTGACGAATTTCCGTCCGAACGACCACGCGTGGCACCACGGGCTCAGTCTCACGCTCGGTAGCGCGGGCGGCGTCAACTTCTGGGGCGGACCTTCGTACCGGCCGGCGGACGGTTACAAACTGCGCGCCGACCACGGGGAACAAGTTCACCGGCGTTGGAGCATGCTCACGGCGGATCGGATAGGCGAGGAGCTGGATTGGCTCGAGGTCGCCTCGGGGCGGGTGCTCCTAAAGGAGCGGCGGAGCCTCGAGACCGCGTTGATTGAAGGCGGCTGGAGCCTGCGCTGGCGGAGCGAGCTGGTGAACGCGACCGGCGCGACGCTGACACTCGGAAACTTCCACGCTTCCCAGGGGCTCGCGGGATCGCATTACACCGGGCTGCAGTTCCGAGGTGCGCGCGATCTGCTGGATCAGCACGGCGACCTCGCGATCGGGATGCGCGGGGACGGCGGGCGGGAAGGAGAAGCGGCGGTGCACGGCGCGCCCGGTTCGTGGCTCGAGTGGCATTGCCAGCACGATGGTTCCCTGCGCCGCACGCGGATTCGCTTTGAAAGCCTCATCGGCGCCATCCCGTGGTTTGTGCGGGCCGGCAACCCGCTTGTCGCGTTCGCGTTTCATCGCGAGCACACGCGATCCCTTGCCGCCGGCGAGACATTGCTTTTGGATCACCGCCTGTCCTTCCTCGCGGCATGAATTCCGAGCGTCGGACATTCCTGCGGCAGACGATGATGGGGGCGGCGGGCCTCGGCATTGCCACGCGTGCCGCCGGTGCGACGGTCCCCGCGGAGTTGCCGGCTTTCGACTCCGCGAAACCCGACGCCTATTGGGAGGCGGTGCGGGCGCTGTATCCGCTCGCGCCCGATCTGAAGTATTTCAACACCGGTGGGCTCGGCCCTGCGGCTTCCCCGGTGCTGGCGCGCACCGAGGAGATCACGCGTCGCCTGCAGTCCAAGGTGGAGCACGGTCACGATCTGCTCGCCGGGGCGCGGGCGACGCTCGCGCGGTTTCTAGGAGCCGATCCGGCGGAGATCTCCTTCGTGCGCAACGCCACCGAGGGAAACTCGATTGTCGCCACGGGACTTAAGCTCGGCGCCGGCGACGAGGTGATCTTCGAATCCCACGCGCATCCGGGCGGCTGGTACCCGTGGGCGCAGCAACAGCGTTTACGGGGCGTCGTCGTGAAGACCTTCGATCCGGATCCGAAAGATCCTGCAGGTAATGTCGCACGGATCCGCGCGCTTTGCACGGCCCGCACCCGCGTCGTGCAGGTTTCCCACGTCACCGCGCCGACCGGGATCGTGATGCCGGTGGACGAGATTGCGCGCCTCTGCCGCGAGCGCGGAATCTGGTGTCACTTGGACGGCGCGCAATCGGCGGGCATGATCCCGTTTTCGCTGCATGCCATCGGTTGCGATTCGTACGCGACGAGCGGCCACAAATGGATGGGCGGGCCGCTTGAGACGGGCGTGCTCTACGTGCGCAAGGAGCGTCAAAACGAGGTCGCCCCCGTTCATGTCGGCTCCTACTCGGGCGATCTCGACGAGGTGACCGGAGAGCTTGGCATCGCCAAAGACGCGATGCGTTACGAGTACGGCACGCGCACTCCGGCGGCGCCGCTCGGTCTCGCGGCGGCGGCGGAACTGCAGGAGCGGATCGGCCGCGATCGGGTTTTCGCCCACGGGCGCGCCCTCGCGAAGCACTTCATCGCGCGTCTGGCCCCGATCCCGGGAGTCGAGATCCTCTCGCCAGTGGATGGACCTCTCGCGGGATCGATGGTGACGTTCCGCACCTCGATCATGCCGTACGACGTGCTGTTCAAGCGGCTGTTTTACAGCCACGGATTCCGCTGCCGGCCGGTGAGTGAGCAGAAACTCAACGCCGTGCGCGTCTCCATGCACGTCTTCAACACCCCGGCGGAGTGCGACGCCCTCGCCGAGACCGCCGCCGACATCCTGCGGCGCGCGTGATGGCCGGGTTACTCGACCTCGACCACCATCTCGATCTCGACGACCGCGCCGAGCGGCAACGACGCGACACCGAGCGCCGCGCGTGCGTGCTTACCGCGCTCGCCGAAAACCGCCACCAGCAGGTCGGAGCAGCCGTTCATCACCTGCGGCTGTTCCTTGAAGTCATCGACCGCGTTGACGAAGCCGCCGACGCGCACGATCCGCTTCACGCGCGAAAGGTCGCCGATCTCCGCCTTCAGGGTCGCGATCAACGCGAGCGCCGTCTGGCGGGCGGCCTGGTTGGCCGAGGCCACGGTGGCGTCGCGGCCGACCTTGCCGGTCATCACCGCGCCCTTTTCGTCACGCGGGATGTGTCCGGCGAGGAAGACGAGATTTCCGCTGCGCACGGCGGAGACGTAATTGGCGATAGGTTTGCCGACCGCGGGGAGCTTCGCGCCGAGGGCGGCGAGCCGGCCCTCGGGGGTGGCGGGGGCGTCGGCCGCCGGCAGCGCGGCGGCGAGGGACGCGAACAGGACGGTGGTGAGAAGGGTGCGGGGAAGGTTC
>JBEGJD010000262.1:0-10834 GCA_041184765.1 Verrucomicrobiota bacterium
GGAGCGCTGATCGAGGAGTATCAACGCCGCGGTTACCTGCCGGAGGCGCTGGTCAACTTTCTGTGCCTCCTTGGCTGGAATCCGGGCGACGACCGCGAGAAGATGCCGATCGCGGAGATCATCCGCCTCTTCGACCTACCCGGGGTGAATCAGAGCAACGCGCGCTTCGACGACCGCAAGCTGGCGCACATGAACATGGCCTACCTGCTCGAGCAGCCGGCCGACTGCTTCGTGGCGCTGGCGCGCGAGCACCTCGCCCGCCGCGAGGAGCCGGCGGCCCGAGCCGCGGTCGCGTCCGACGCTGCGTACTTCCGCGAGGTTGTGCTTCTGTGCCAGCCGAAGCTGAAGGGCGTCGAGGAACTGCCCGCCTACGCCGGCTATTTCTTCACCGAGGATTTCGTCATCGATCCCAAGGTGCGCGAAAAGGTCTTCGCCAAGGGTGATCCGGCCGCGCGGCTGCGCGAGCTGCGCGCGGAGCTGGCCGCGATGGATTTCTCCCGCGACACCGCGATCGAGGAGTCCATCAAGGCGCTCGCCGCGCGTGGCGGCTTCGGCTTCGGCGACTACCAGGGCGTCGCGCGCCTCGCGCTCTCCGGAACCAACGTCGGTCCCAGCATCACGGGAATGATGCGCGTGTTGGGTCGGGAGCGCGTCGTCGCCCGTTTCGACCGCCTGCTCGCGGCCTGAAGCCCGTCAGCGGAAGATCGCGATCTCCGCGGCCCGGCCCTCGAGGCGGTGGCCGCGGTACATGCCGGGGGTGTTGAAGGGCAGGGCGACGTTGCCGTGGCGATCGATCGCGATCACCCCGCCGTCGCCGCCGAGGGCGCCGACCTTCGCGATCGTCGCGGCGGCCGCCTCCGCGAGGGTCGAACCCTTGTATTCCATCTGTGCGGCGATATCGCGCGCCACACCGACACGGATGAAGTATTCCCCATGGCCTGTGGCGCTGACCGCGCATGTGGCGTTGGCGGCGTAAGTGCCGGCGCCGATGATGGGTGAATCCCCGACGCGCCCGAATTTCTTGTTGGTCATGCCGCCCGTGGAGGTGCCAGCGGCGAGGTTGCCGTTCTTGTCCAGCGCGACGCAGCCGACGGTTCCGTACTTCCTCTCGACGTCGAGGGAGTCGTTCTCGTCGATCGTCGCGAACAACGGGCCCGCGGGTCCGCCGAGCGCCGCGCGGCGGTTGGCCTGCTCCTTCTCCTTCTGCTGCGCGCGCCGCAGTTCCTCGCGCCGGCGCTCGGTTTGGAAGTACTCGTTGGGCACCAGTTCAATCCCGCCCACCTGCTCCGCGAAGCGCTCGGCTCCGGCGCCGGCGAACATCACGTGCGGGGAGCGCTCCATCACGGCGCGCGCGAGGGTGATCGGGTTCTTTACCCGGGAAACTCCGGCGACCGCGCCGGCCCCGAGCGTGCGGCCGTCCATGATCGAGGAGTCGAGCTCGCACTTGCCCTCGGCGTTCAGCACCGCGCCGTGACCGGCGTTGAAGAGCGGGGAGTCCTCCAGCACGCGGATTGCGGCGACCACGGCATCGAGCGCCGGTCCTCCCGCGGCGAGAACGGCATGGCCCGCCTCGAGCGCCCGGCCGAGGTCCGCGCGGTAGCGGACTTCGAGCTCCGGACTGAGCTTGTCGCGGGTGATCACGCCGGCGCCGCCGTGGATCACGAGGCCATAGGAGGGTTTCATCGGAGAAGGGCTGGAAGGTGATTCCGCCGCCGGGCACAGGCCCGCCAGCGCGAGAAGGAGCGCGAAGGGACGAAGGTTCATAGGCAGGTCAAGTCACGGCGCCACGCGGCGACCCACGATCACGAGGTCGCGTTCGATGCCATCGAGCACCGCCACCCGCGGCAAGTGCGCCCAGCGTTGGAACCCGTACGCGCTGAAAAGCCGCAGGCTGGGTTCGTTGTGACCGAAGATGTAGCCGAGCAGGGTGTGCAACCCGAGCGAAGGCGCGCGATCGAGCGCGGATTGCAGGAGCCGCCGGCCGTGTCCCGCCCGGCGGCAGGCGGGGTCGACGTAGATCGCGATCATCGCCGTGCCGTCGTAGGCGGCGCGGGGGTAAAAGGTGTCGAAACTCAGCCATGCGCGCACGGCGCCGGTGGAGTCCGACAAGACCCAAAGCGGACGCGAAGGCTGCTGGTGGGCCGCAAACCACGCACGCCGCGAATCGACCGTCACCGGTTCGAGGTCCGCTGTCACCATGCGGCCCGGGATGGTAGTGTTATAGATCGCGACGATCGCCGGCAGGTCGGCCTCGGTGGCATCGCGCAGAATGAAAGCTTCTTCAGCCATGTTCCGACGCGGAGCGTGATGAGCCTCTTCCCGAAGGCGAGCCCGGCCCGTGTTTTGTGCGCGGCCCTTCTCTTGAATTCAGGCGTGGCGCCGGGGTTGCGCATGGGGCCGGTGGTGCTTCGCTGGAGGGATGTCCGCGCCATCCCTGATCGAGTTCCGTCGCTACCGGCTGCCGTTCCGGGCACCGGTGCGCACGGCGCACGGGCGTTGGGCCGAGCGCGAGGGAGTGCTGGTGCGAGTCGAACGCCCCGACGGTTCCGTGGGTTTCGGGGAGGCGGCGCCGATTCCGGGATTCGTAGGTGGCGGCGTCGATGAGATCGAGGCCGCTTTGCGAAGGCTTGGAGGAACGTGCGGGCCGGAGGTGATGGAGGCGTTGCCCGCGACGCTTAATTCTTTGCGCGCAGCGCTGCGCTCGGCGTTTCACGATGAGCCGCTGCCACCGGAGGCTGCGTTACCGGCGTATCTGGGGCTGGCCGCGCTCCTGCCGGCCGGGCGCGCCGTGCTCGCAGATCTGCCGGCGAAGGCCGAGGCGGGCTTTCGCGTTTTCAAATGGAAGGTCGGGGTGGGTGACATCGCCGACGAACTCGCGCTGCTCGACGATGTTTGCGCCGCCTTGCCCGTCGGGGCTCGGCTGCGCCTTGATGCCAACGGTGCTTGGGATCGCCGTCGCGCCGAACGCTGGCTGGAGCGGTGCGCGGATCGTCCGATCGAGCATGTCGAGCAACCTTGCCTCGCGGCCCCGGATGCCGGCGACACGGATCGCCGACGCGTTGACGACCTGCTGCTCGGGCTCGCGGGGGATTTCCCGACCCCGATCGCGTTGGATGAGTCCCTGGCGGGAGACGCCGATCTCAGCCGCTGGTTGGCGCTGGGGTGGCCCGGTGTCTTCGTGGTGAAGCCCGCGTTGCTCGGCGACGCCGCCTCGTCGCTCGCGGAATTGCGGAAGCGAAAAGTCCCGGTGGTTTTTTCCTCCGCCTTGGAAACCGCCGTTGGTGCGCGGACCGCGCTCCGGGCTGCCTTCCGTTGGGGCGGCCAACCGCGCGCGCTCGGTTTCGGCGTCTGGCCGTTGTTTGCCGACGCGCGTTTCGACGGGCCGAGTTTGGCGCCGTTTGTGCGTCGCGAGGATGTCGAGGCAATCGATGCGGAGGCCGCGTGGAACGCGCTAAACTAGAGACGATCCTGGAGGAGTCCGGCTGCGCGGTGCGCCGGGGCGACGCTTGGTTTCTCACCGATCCCGCCTGGCCGGCGGGGCGGCGAGCCGAGGTCGGGGAAGTGCTGGCTCGGGCCGATGCGGCCGACCGCGGCGGGCGCGGATGGCTGGGTATTCCGACGGGCGGCACCACCGGAGCGGTGCGGTTCGCTCGTCACGATGAGCGGACCCTGGGGGCGGCGGTGCGCGGCTTTTGCGCCCACTTCGGGCTCGGGCGGGTCAACGCGGTGGATGTGCTGCCCGCGCACCACGTGAGCGGGCTCATGGCGCGAGTGCGCAGCGCGGTTTCGGGCGGCGAGCATCGTGCTTGGTCGTGGAAACGATTGGACGACGGCGACCGGCCCGTGCTGAAACCGCGGGAGGATGGTTGGGTGATCTCGCTAGTGCCGACGCAATTGCAGCGTCTGCTCGCGGCGGAGGGAGGCCCGGAATGGCTGCGCGGATTCCGGATTATTTTCGTCGGAGGCGGTCCGATCTGGCCGGCGCTCGCCGACGCGGCGGCTGCCGAGCGTGTGCCGGTGGCCCTGAGTTACGGAATGACGGAGACGGCCGCGATGGTGACGGCGATGCGTCCGGAGGAGTTTCTGGCGGGCGCACGGCACAGCGGGCGTGCTCTGCCGCATGCGCGCGTGGCCATCGGGACGGACGGCGAGATCACCATTTCCGGTGAGGCGGTTTTTCGCGGCTACTGGCCGGCGTGGCGGGCGGGGGAGGCGTTCACGACCGGTGACGCAGGGTCGCTCGGTGCTGACGGCAGCCTCACCGTCATCGGCCGCCGCGACGCCGTGATCATCACGGGAGGGGAAAAGGTTCAGCCTGAGCGGGTGGAGTCCGTGCTCAGAGCGACGCTGGCCGGTACGGAAGTCGCGGTGGTCGGCGTACCCGATGTGGAGTGGGGTGAAAAAGTGGCCTGCTGCCTGTCCAAACCCTTATCGGCACCTCCGGACGCGGCGGCGCTGGCGCAACTGGCGCCGCACGAACGGCCCAAACTCTGGCTCACGGTCGACCCCTGGCCCGTCAATGCCCACGGCAAGTTGAACCGCGCCGTGCTGCGGGAGGCTGCGGCGCGGCGCATCCTGGGCCGCGGTTAGAGGGGTTTTTCCTCGCGCGCACCGCTGATGCGCCTTCATTTCCGGAACACCCCAGCGCCGGTTTCCCCTGGCCGAATTTGTCCCAAGTCATGACACCCCGCATCTCGTTTGTCGCGTTCTCCCTGGCCGCTTGTCCGGCAGTGGCGTTGGCGGCGGGCAAGGCGGGCGAGGTGGTGCGCACCTTCTGTCTCGATTGTCACGGTGCGGCGGTGAGCAAGGGCGGACTCGACCTCGAGGGGTTGGACGCGGCGCGACCCGAGGCGGCCGCGGACCGCTGGGAGGCGGTGGTGCGGAAGCTGCACCACCGTCAGATGCCGCCGCCGGGAGAGGCGCGACCCTCCGAAGATGCTTACCGCGCTGCGGTGGCGGAGCTGACCGGGGCGCTCGATCGTGCCGCGGCGGCCGCGCCCGACCCCGGGCGTACCGATACGCTGCGCCGGCTCAATCGCACCGAGTACGAGAACGCTATCCGCGACCTGCTGGCGCTCGAGGTCGATGCCACGGCGCTGTTGCCGCAGGACGAACCGAGCCTTGGCTTCGACAACGTCACGCTCGGCACGCTTTCGCCCTCCTTGCTCGACCGCCAGCTCGACGCGGCGCGCAAAGTGGCGCGGCTCGCCCTTGGGGCACCGTCCCGGGTGCCGGGGAGCGACACTTATCGGACCAAGCCCGACCTCACGCAGGAATCGCACGTGCCCGGGCTGCCTCTCGGCACACGCGGCGGCATGTTGATCCGCCATCACTTTCCGCGCGACGGTGAGTACGAGATTCAGCTGCGGCTGGCTAGGGATCGCAACGAGCACGTCGAGGGTCTGCGTCGTCCGCATGAACTGGAAGTGCTGCTGGATCGCGAGCGGGTCGCGGCGTTCACAGTCCGTCCGCCTGGTGCGGACAAAAATCACGAGGCGGTCGACGCCCAGCTCAAGGCGCGGATCAACGTGCGCGCCGGGACGCGCGATCTGGGCGTCACCTTTCTCCGGACGCCAGGTGTGCTCCTCGAAACCGAGCGCGAGCCCACGGTGTCGCGCTTCAACATGCACCGCCACCCGCGCACGGTTCCGGCGCTCTACCAGGTTACGGTCAACGGGCCTCTTGAGTCCCGCGGTCCGGGGGAAACTTCCAGTCGGCGCAAGATTCTGGGGCCCACGGCGGCGTTCGCACCGGGCGGGCGTGTGCTCACGCCCGACGAGGAAGAGACGAGGGCGCGCGAAATCCTCACACCACTGGTGCGCCAGGCTTACCGCCGGCCTGTTGGCGGGGATGATGTCGAGCGTCCGCTGCGTTTCTTCCGCGAAGGACGAAAAACGGGTGGACCGGAGGCCGGCCTCGAGGAGGCGCTGGCGGCGATTCTGGTGAGCCCGCGTTTTCTTTTCCGAATCGAGACGGATGCGCCCGGTGCGCCCGCCGGGTCGGTGCGGGAGGTGACGGACCTGGAACTCGCCTCACGGCTTTCATTTTTCATCTGGAGCAGCCTGCCCGACGAGACGCTGTTGCGGGCGGCGGAGCGCGGGGCCCTGCGCACGCCCGAAGGCAGACGGACCGAGGTGGCGCGCATGCTGAAGGATGCGCGGTCTCGTAATCTGGTGACGAACTTCGGCGCGCAATGGCTGCACCTGCGCGGGCTTGAGACGGTGACGCCCGATCTGCGGCTGTTCATCGATTTCGATGACAACCTGCGGCAGGCGATGCGCAAGGAGACGGAGTTGTTCCTCGAGGATGTCCTGCTGGGTGATCGCAGCGTGCTCGAATTGATCAGCGCCGAGCACACCTTCCTGAACGAGCGTCTCGCCCGGCACTACGGCGTGCCGCACGTGCTCGGCAGCCACTTCCGGCGAGTGTCCTTCGCGGGTGATCCGCAGCGCCAGCGCGGCGGGCTGCTTCGGCACGGGAGCCTGCTGACCGTCACCTCCTACGCCACGCGCACCTCGCCGGTGGTGCGCGGGCACTGGGTCCTCGCAAATCTCATCGGTTCCCCTCCTCCGCCGCCCCCGCCGACGGTCCCGGCGCTCGATGCCAAACGGATCTCGGAAAAACTTCCGATCCGCGCGCGGCTCGACGCCCATCGCGCCGACCCGGCGTGCGCGAGCTGCCATGTGCACATGGACCCGGTCGGATTCGCGCTGGAAAACTTCGACGCCGTTGGACGCTGGCGGGTTTTCGAAGGAGGCGAGGGGGTCGATGCCCTCGGTGGTCTTCCCGGAGTCGGCGAGTTCAGCGGGGTGGCGGCGTTGGAGCAGGCCCTGTTGAAGCGTCCGGAGCTCTTCACCGCCACGCTGGTGTAAAAACTGCTCATTTTCGCCCTCGGCCGGCCGCTGGACCACCGTGACGCCCCGGCAATCCGTGCGATCGTGAACAAAGCCGCCGGGGAAAACCATCGCTTCTCCGCCCTCATTCTCGCCATCATCGAAAGCACCCCGTTCCGCTTCCGGAGAACCCCGCCATGATCATCACGAAGAAAGCCCTGCCACGCCGCACGTTTCTGCGAGGCGCCGGCGCCACGCTCGCGCTGCCGCTGCTTGACGCCATGATTCCCGCCGCCACCGCCGCGACCCGCACCGCGCTGCGGCCGGTGCGCCGGCTTGGTTACGTCTTCATGCCCATGGGGTGCGACCAGTCCCGCTGGACGCCGCCGGGCACCGACGGCCGGCTCGGCGAACTTTCCCCCATTCTGCGCTCGCTCGAGCCGGTGAAGGACAAACTCACCGTCCTCACCAACCTCGAGCTGCGAAACGCCTATCCGGGTTCCCACGCCACCTCCAACGCCGCCTTCCTCAGCGCCGCCAAGGCAAAGCAGACCGAAAGCTCCGACTATTACCTCGGCACGACCGCCGACCAGGTGGCGGCGCAGCAGATCGGGCGCGAGACGCGCCTGCCCTCGCTGGAGCTGTCGATGGACATGATGCAGACCACGGGGCAGTGCGACAACGGCTTCGCGTGCGTCTACCAGAACAATCTTTCCTGGTCGTCGCCCACCACGCCGCTGCCTTCGGAGGCCCATCCGCGTGTCGTGTTCGAGCGGCTTTTCGGCGAAGGCGGAGGCGCGGAGGAGCGCCGGGCCGCGTTGCGCAAGCGGGCGAGCCTGCTCGACTGGGTGGGCGAGGACATCGCGCGCCTCCGCCGCGAGCTGGGCGCCGGCGACCGCGCGCGCGTCGACGGTTACCTCGAGACCGTGCGCGAGGTGGAGCGGCGCATTCAGCGCGCCGAGGCGGAACTCGGGGAGCGGCCTTTGCCCGACCTCGACCGTCCGCCGGGCGTGCCCGCCTCCTACGCGGAGCACGCGCGTCTCATGTTTGATCTCCAGGTGCTGTCCATGCAGGGCGACGTCACCCGGGTCTGCACCTTCCAGCTCGCCCGCGAGACGAGCAACCGCACCTACCCGGAGATCGGGGTCTCGGATCCGCACCATCCGCTTTCGCACCACGGCAACGATCCCGACAAGATCGCCCGCATGGCGAAGATCAACGCGTTCCACGTGTCGCTCTTCGCCTACTACCTTGAACGCCTGAAGGCCACGCCGGACGGTGACGGCTCGCTGCTCGACCACTCACTGCTCCTTTACGGCAGTGGCATCGGCAACCCGAACCTGCACGACCACACCAACCTGCCTGTGATCGTGGCGGGCGGCGCGGCCGGTGGCATGCGCGGCGGCCGCCATCTGCGGTACGAGCAGCCGACTCCGTTGGCCAACGTGCATCTCGCCCTGCTCGACAAGGTCGGCGTGCGGCTTGATCGCTTCGGCGACAGCAGCGGCCGCGCCGACGAGCTCTTCGCGCCCGCCACCCTGTGAGGATGCGCGCCCGAGTCCTTGTCACCGCGGCGCTGTCGGTTTTCCTCGCGGCCCACGCGGGCCTCGCTGTCTCCGTCGCCGACTTGGCGGAGCGGGCGGATTTTTCGGCGGTGAAGGCGGCGCTGGCCGCGGGAGCGGATGCGAAGGCTGTCCAGCCCGACGGCACCACCGCGCTCCACTGGGCCGCACAGCACAATGAGGAGACCGTGGTCGCCGCATTGTTGTCGGCGGGTGCAGTCGCCGACGCGGTCAACCGTTACGGCGTCGCGCCTCTTTCGCTCGCGTGCGTCAACGGTTCCGCCGCGGTCGCGGCGCGGCTGCTGGCGGCGGGCGCCGATCCTAATCGCCCCGCACTGGGCGGGGAAACGCCGCTCATGACGGCAGCCCGCTCGGGTCGCGAGGCGCTGGTCCGGGCGCTGATCGCGCGTGGCGCGGACGTGAACGCCCGGCTGCCGGGTGGCGGTCAGACGCCGCTGATGTGGGCCGCCGCGGAGGGACACACCGCCGCGGTCGAGGCCTTGCTGGCGGTGGGCGCCGATGCCTGCGCGGCGCTGGATTCGGGGTTGACCGCACTGTTCTTCGCGGCGCGCGGCGGGCATCGCTCGACCGTGGCGGCGCTGTTGCGGTCGGGCGTTGATGTGAACGACGTCACCCGGCCGACACGCACCGGCGGCAAGCTGCCGCGCCGGGGCACGAGTGCACTGCTGCTGGCGATCGAGAACGGGCACTTCGAGCTCGCGTTGGACCTACTGGAACGCGGCGCGGATCCGAACGACCAGCGCAGCGGCTACACACCGTTGCACGTGATGGTCTGGGTGCGAAAGGCGGACAAGGGTGAGGACGAAGGTTTTCCCGAACCGCGGGTGACCGGCCCGGTGAACAGCGTGCAGGTGGTGCGACGCCTGGTCGCCGCGGGCGCGCGGGTGAACGAACGACTGGTGGGCGGCCCCTCGGGGGGCGGCCGGATCGCGCGCAAGGGCGCGACCCCGTTCCTGCTGGCGGCGGACACGGCCGACCTCGAGTACATGAAACTGCTCCTGGAGCTCGGCGCCGACCCGATGCTTCCGAATGCGGACGGCGCGACGCCGCTGATGGCGGCCGCGGGGCTAGGCACACGTTCCGCGGGCGAGGAGGCCGGCACCGAGGAGGAGGCGGTCGAAGCGGTGGAGTACCTGCTGAAGCTAGGCGCCGACATCAACGGCGTGACGGTGAACGGCGACACCGCAATGCACGGCGCGGCCTTCGCGAACTTCCCCGCGGTCGTGCATCTGCTGGCGTCGCGCGGGATGCGATTCGACGTGTGGTACACCAAGAACAAGCGCGGCTGGACCCCCCTGCTCATCGCGGAAGGCCATCGCTTCGGTAACTTCAAGCCCTCCTTCGAGACCATCGACGCCATCAAGCGGGAACTCATCGCCCGGGGTGTCACCCCACCGCCGCCCACACCCGTCACTCCGGTGAACGGCTACGAGAACTGATCCAGGACGCGGTGTTCACGCGGGGATTGGATCGCGTGAAAACTGCGAGTCTCCCCATTGGAACGGCGGTTGCTGGCTAGCTCCGGGGCTGCCCGGAGTTTTTCCGTCCTACAGATCCAGCACGCGATCCATGCGGCGGGCGACATCCGTCAAGTGGTCCCAACCGCCGCCCTTCACTTCCGCCGCTGCCCAGCCGGTGTACCCAATCTTCGCGAGTTCGGCGCGCACCGCCGGCCAGTTGATGTCGCCGTCGCCGATGCCGACGTCGAAACCCTTGTTGAGCCCGGTCTGCATCGCCTGCTTCTGGCTCCACTCCTTGATGTCGAGCTTCTGGGAGCGCTTGCCGAGGACCTGCGCCCAGTGCTCGGCGATCCCCCAGCGCATCATGTTGCCGACGTCGAAGTGCACCTGCACCCACGGGCTGCCGATCTCGTCGATGAACCGCGCCATGTCGAAAGGGCTGATGAGGAAGGTGGCCCAGACGTTTTCGACCAGCAGCTTGATGCGCTGGCGCTCGGCCTCGGGCGCCGCCGCCTTGAGTTGGTCACGGCAGCGGTTCCAGTTTTCAACCAGCGGCTGCTTCTGCTCGTAGCGGGCGACGACTAGCATCGAGTCGCCGCCGAGCTTCTTCGTCAGCGCGATGCCGTCGTCGAGTTTCTCGGTGCGCGCGCCCACCGTACCGTCGATGATGAGGCCGCTCTCGCGGCTGGCCGCCACCCACTCGTCGGGGTTGGTGACGTGCGACAGGTTGGGCTCCACGCCCTCGAAGCCGCACGCGCGCACCGAGAAACTCGACGACGGCATCGCGCTGACGAAGAAGCTCGGCGGCGACTCGATGTTGGTCGTCGCCCGCTACGAGCAGAAGCAGCCGCTGGTTGAAAACTGGAACCGCTGCCGAGACCAACTCAAGGCGGCGGCGCCCGAGGCCGAGCGCCAGCGCATCAAGCTGCTGGTCGAAAACGTCTGGGCCACCTTCCTC
>JBEGJD010000263.1:0-3507 GCA_041184765.1 Verrucomicrobiota bacterium
GTGTCGTCGAGCGAACGCTTGAGCGCGCTCTGCTCGACGTCGTGCTGGTACTGGCCAACGCCGATCGACTTGGGGTCGAGCTTCACCAGCTCCGCGAGAGGGTCCATGAGCCGGCGGCCGATGGATACCGCGCCGCGCACCGTAAGGTCGTGGTCGGGAAACTCCTCCCGGGCCACCTCACTGGCGGAGTAGATCGAGGCACCGGACTCGTTGACCATGACCAGCGGGATGGAAGCGGGCAGACCGAGGGTGCGGACGAACGCCTCGGTCTCACGACCCGCGGTGCCGTTGCCGATGGCGATGGCCTCGACCTTAAAAAACTTCACGAAGCCGAGCAGCTTCTCGCGCGCCTCGGACGGATCGCGATCGGGGAAGACGACGTCGTTGTGGAGCAGCTTGCCCTGGCGATCGAGAAGGACGGTCTTGCAGCCGGTGCGGAACCCCGGGTCGATTGCCATGACCGCTCGTTGGCCGAGCGGCGCGGCGAGTAGCAACTCGCGGAGGTTGCCGGCGAAGACGCGGATCGCGGCCTCGTCGGCCCGCTTCTTCGACTCGAGCCGCATCTCGGTCTCCATCGCGGGACAGAGGAGCCGCTTACAAGCGTCCTGCACCGCCAGCACGACCTGGTCGGCGGCTGGACTCCGGCCGCGGACGAAGAGGGCCTGGACGGCGGCGAAGGCCGCGCTCTCATCGGGCAGCTGCACCCGCAGCATGAGGAACAACTCCTTTTCACCGCGCCGCATCGCGAGCACGCGGTGCGACGGGGCCTTGGCGAGCGGCTCGCTCCAGTCGAAGTAGTCCTTGAATTTCGCGGCCTCGGGATCGGTCTCCTTGCTGGAGAGGACCTTGGTTGAGATCACGGCGTCCTTTTGGAACACCGCGCGGAGGCGGGCCCGGGCGTCCTTGTCGTCGCTCACGCGCTCGGCGATGATGTCGCGCGCGCCCGTGATGGCCTCCTCGACGGAAGCGATCCGCGCCGGCTGGTTCTTGCCATCGTCGGGCACATACTCACGGCCAACGTAGACTTGGGCGGAGGCGTTGACGTCGGTGGCGGGGTCCTGGGCGAACAACAGGTCGGCGAGCGGCTCGAGACCCTTCTCGCGGGCGATGGTGGCGCGGGTGCGTTTCTTCGGGCGAAACGGCAGGTAGATGTCCTCGAGTGCGGTGAGCGTGTCGGCGCCGGCGATCGCCTTCGCGAGGGCGTCGGTCAACAGGTTGCGCTCCTTGAGCGAGGCGAGGATGGACGCGCGTCGCTCATCAACGGCGCGGAGTTGCTCGAGGCGGTCGCGGATGGCGAGCACCTGGACCTCGTCGAGCTCGCCCGTGGCCTCTTTGCGGTAGCGCGCGATGAACGGCACCGTGGCGCCCTCGGCGAGCAGCTGCGCCGTGGCGGCGACCTGGAAGACCTTGACGTTAAGCTCGCCGGCAAGGCGGAGCACGTGGTCGGCGTTGGGCGGAGTTTGGGTGGAAGCCGGGGCGGCGACAGCGGACATCAGGGAAAAGCCGCCGAGCACACGTCTTCGCGGTGGCGGGGCAATCAGGAAAACATCGCGAACCGAGCGGAACGATTGGCTCGTGGCGAGAAGCCACGGCGAACCCGCCGATCGCGCTTTGATTCGAAACTCCCACGGGCGATCCGGCGGCTACCCTCGACTTCCCTCATCCCGCCCGACGCGGCGGAGCTGGGCCGGGCCGCACGTGCGGGCTTGCGCCCGACCTTGCTCGCGAAAAACTCCGTATCCCCGCGCCGGTTCCCGGCGTCTGCCCCCTAAATCCTCAACCTTATGATCCCCATCGACACCTCGTATCTTAATCGTCGCGACTTCATCAGCTTCTCGGCGCTGGCCGCGGCGGCGCTAGGCTTCTCCGGCTGCACCACGCTGGCGAAGCAGCCCCGCAAGCCCCGCCCGATCGCCGCGGGCGCCAAAGTGCGCTTCGCGCAGGTCGGCTGCGGCGGCAAGGGCTTCAGTGACGCCATGGCCCAGAAGGACGAGGAGGTCGTCGCGCTGTGCGATATCGACGCCACCCGCCCCAACGTGAAGAAGCTTCGCGAGACCTTCCCGAAGGCGAAATTCTACACCGACTTCCGGAAGATGCTGCTCGAGATGGACGACCAGATCGACGCGGTGGGCGTGGCCACGCCGGACCACATGCACTTCCTTCCCGCCTACATGGCGGTGATGCTGGGCAAGCACGTCTACATCCAGAAGCCCCTCACCCAGACGGTCGGCGAGGCGCGCGAACTGCTGCGCCTTTCCCGTCTCAACGGCGTTTGCTCGCAGATGGGTAACCAAGGCCACGCCGGCGAGGGCATCCGCCTTGTGCGCGAGTGGTTCCAGGCCGGGCTGCTCGGTGAAGTGCGCGAGGCGCAGATCTGGACCAACCGTCCGGTCTGGCCGCAGGGTATGCAGGCTTGGCCGAAGGCTGACGCCGCCCCCGCCGGTTTCGACCAGAACCTGTTCCTCGGCCGCGCCCAGGACCGCCCCTACAGCAGCGAGATCCATCCGTTCAAGTGGCGCGGCATCATCGATTACGGCTGCGGCGCCCTCGGCGACATGGCGTGCCACATCATGGACGCCGCGTTCTGGAACCTCGAACTCGCCCAGGCCTCCTCGGTCACCGTCGAGTTGAAGAAGATCGAGCAGAAGAGCTCGGTCGCGTTCCCGAAATCCGCCGTCGTGGAGTTTAACTTCCCCGCCCGCGGCAAGCTCCCGCCGGTTAAGCTCACGTGGTCCGAGGGCGGCGAGAGGCCCGAGACTCCCGAGGGCCTAAAGCAGGACAACCGCCAGCTGGCCAAGGGCGGCCAGTTGATCATCGGCAGCAAGGGCACGGTTTACGACGGCAACGACTACTGCAACAGCCCCCGCTTCATTCCCGAGGCGAAGCATAAGGAGCTGGTCGAAGGCGGGAAAATGCCGCCGAAGACCGTGCCACGCGTGCCGGAAAACAACCCGCACAAGGAGTGGATCGTCGGCATCCGGAAGAACGACCCGTCCCACGCCGGTTCGAACTTCGAGTACTCCGTGCCTTTTACCGAGGTCGTCTGCCTCGGCACCATGGCAATCCTCGCCGGCGGCAAGTTCACCTTCGACCCGGTGAAGATGACCACCAACCGAGAGGACGTGAACAAGCTCCTCTACCCGACCTACCGCAAGGGCTGGGAGCCCGACGCGGTCGGCGCCTGAGGCGAACGATTCCCGTGCACGAAAGCCGGACCCGCGGGGTCCGGCTTTCTTTTTTGAAACGGGAAACGCCCGCAGCGGGCGAAGAAAACGCGGCAGCCCTAGCGGGGACACGGCGACGCAAGGAGACGGACGCAAAGGCAAGGCGGAGGAGGCTCCGCGTTTTATTTCGTCGCACGTGTGCGCGGCAGCGACCGCGGCTACAAAATGCGACCTCCGGAATATGCTGGCGCGTGGGATACAGCATTAGCTTTCGGAAAACCTCTCGCTGTAGCTGGGGTCGCCGACCCCGGCCGATATGGAATCGCGGTCGAACACCTCGATT
>JBEGJD010000264.1:0-6971 GCA_041184765.1 Verrucomicrobiota bacterium
ATATGGGGAGGGTCTAAGGGAGGGGGCGTAGCTCCCTCCCTTTTCTGGATTGAGCAGAGGGGTGGCAGGGGAGGCGGTCAGCCTCCCCGCCTTCAGGCGGCCTTGGGTTGAGGGGTGAGCAGGTGTTTCAAGTGTTCGCGGAGCAGTTCCATGTCGAGGTAGCGGTTCTCGTCGACCCACTCCTCGTGGATCTCGACGGCCAAGGCGCGGACCAGCCGCAGGCAGCTCTCCTCGTTGGGGAAGATGCGCACGAGCAGGGTGCGGCGTTTGATCTCCTGGTTGAGCCGCTCGAGCATGTTGGTCGACTTGAGGTGTTTGTGGTGTTCGCGGGGCAGCCGGTAGAAGGCGAAGGTCTCGTCGATGTTCGCCTCGACCCAGGCGCAAAGCTTGGGGTGGCGTTCCTGCCAGCGGAGCAGCCACCGGGCGAGATCGCCACGGGCTTCCTCGGCGGAGTGCCGGTCGTAGAGCCAGCGCAACTCGGTGAGGCAGTCGTCGGTGTTCTTGCGCGGCAGGTAGTCCAGCGCGTTGCGCAGGAAGTGCACGTAGCAGCGCTGCCAGCCTGCTTCGGGCAGGGTTTCCATGATCGCGCGCTTCAGGCCGGCATGATCATCGCTGACGGCCAGGCGCACGCCGTGCAGGCCGCGTTGCTTCAACCGCACGAGATGGTCCTTCCAACTGCTGGCGCTCTCGCGGTTGGCCAGCTCGACGGAGAGCACATGCCGGCGGCCGTCCCAGCCGATCCCCAGCGTGATCAGGACCGCACGGCTGTGCCCGACCCCACCTTCGCGCACCCGCTCATAGCGAGCGTCGAGAATGAGGTAGGGATACTCCTCTTCCAGCCGGCGGGTCATGATGGCGGTCAGTTCCTCGTCGAGCTTCTTGTTGATGTCGCTGACCGCGGAGGCGCTGAACTCGTGCCCGCAGAGCTCCTCGGTGATCGCCTTCACCCGCCGGGTGGCCACGCCCTGCACGTACATCTCCATCAAGGCGGCCACCAAGGCCTTCTCGCTGCGCTGGTAACGCGCGAAAAGCTCGGTCGAGAAGCGGCCCTGCCGGTCCTGGGGCACGCGCAACTCCAGCTTGCCCACCCGGGTCACCAACGACCGCGTGTAGTAGCCACTGCGATAGCCCAGCCGGCCGGCCGTGCGCTCGCTTTTGCCGGCAAGCAGCGTGCGCTCCATCTCGGCCTCCAAAGCCTCCTGCAGCAGCGTCTGCATCAACTTCCTGAGCGAATCGTCCTCCGTGAGTATGCTCAGCAGGTCTTGTTTTGTCAGTTTGATCGTCTCAGCGTCCGGTTTCGGGCGGGTCATGGTTTTCCTTCCTTGGGTGGTTTTTGGTTTGTTCACCCTACCACCTACCATGATCCGCCTTTTTGCTGAACATTCCCGACACTATCGCTGACTGCCTTTCTGCTAGCGACTTTCCTCGCGGGCGGAATCGGGTCGTGGGCGACGTTCGAGAACGTCCGCTCGTGGTACCCGTCCCTCGTCAAGCCGTCATGGAATCCACCCTCCTGGGTGTTCGGTCCCGTCTGGACCTGCCTCTACGTGGTGATGTCCTGCGCCGCGTGGCGCGTCTGGCGTCTCCGCGAAGGCGTGGCCGCGCGACAGGTCGCGCTCGCCTACGCGGGACACCTCGTGCTGAACGCGCTCTGGTCGGTACTTTTCTTCGGCCTGCGCAGTCCCGGACTCGCCATGATCGAGATCTTCGTGCTCTGGGGCGTGCTCGCCACGTTCCAGCGGTGGTTCTGGCGCGCCGATCGCGTCGCTGGCATCCTATGGGCGCCGTACCTCGCCTGGGTCAGCTTCGCCACGGCCCTCAACGCAGCGATCTGGTGGCTCAACCGTTGAGATCAACCGGTCCGCTCCGCCTTGCCGGGTTCCCGACCCATCACTCACATCTTCATTCATGAAATCAGGCGACGTTATCCGCTGGGGAATCATCGGTTGCGGAGATGTCACGGAGGTGAAAAGCGGCCCGGGTTTCGCGAAGGCCCGCGGCTCGCGCCTCGTTGCCGTCATGCGCCGCAACGGCGCCCTCGCCGCCGACTACGCCCGTCGCCACGGCGTGCCGCGCTGGTACGACGACGCCCGCGCGCTAGTGGCAGATCCGGAGGTCGACGCCGTCTACGTGGCCACGCCGCCCGGGGCCCATCTCGAAGGAGTCCGCCTCGCCGCGGCCGCGGGCAAGCCCTGCCACGTGGAAAAACCGATGGCGCGCCATACGCCGGAGTGTGACGCCATGCTCGCCGCGTGCGCCGCCGCCGGCACCCGGCTGTTCACGGCCTATTACCGGCGCGCCATGCCGCGCTTCCTCAAGGTCTGCGAGCTCATCACCGGCGGCGCCATCGGGCGCCTCACCGGGGTCACTTACCGCCACGCTGCACCTATGCCGGCCGGCAATCCGTGGCGGGTGGACGCCGCGCACAGCGGAGCAGGGTTGTTTCTAGATATCGGCTCCCACGTCCTCGACTTCCTCGATTTCTGCCTCGGCCCGCTCGGTGACGTCCGCGGCCATGCCGCCAATGTAAGCGGGCACCACGCCGTGGAGGACCAAGTCGCCCTCACCTTTCGCGCGAATGGAGGCGTTGTCGGCTCCTGTTCGTGGAACTTCGCGAGCCATACCCGCGACGACACCCTCACCTTCTTCGGCACCGAGGGCAGCGTCACGTTCACTTTCTTCACCGCCGAGCCGTTGCGGTTGGAAACGATGCGCGGGGTTGAGCTTCTGGACATTCCCAACCCGCCGCACGTCGCGCAGCCGCTGATCCAGACGATCGTCGACGACCTCCTCGGCCGCGGCACTTGCGCGAGCACGGGCGAATCGGGACGTCGCACCACGGTGGTCATGGACGCCGTGCTCTCCGATTATTACGGCGGCCGGTCCGATGCCTTCTGGCAGCGGCCGCCTTCCTGGCCGGGAGCCCCGCGCTGCTAGGTCGCGAGCGGCTTCAGCCCGCGCTCAATCTCGACGCGACGCGGCTCCAGGAAAGGCGGCAGCGCCAATCGCTCACCCAAAACGTCCATTTTTTCGTCGGTAGCGAAACCGGGGCCATCCGTGGCGATCTCGAAGAGGATGCCGTTCGGCTCCCGGAAATACAGGCTGCGGAAATAGAAGCGATCCACCGGACCGCTCGACGGCATCCCCAATTCCTCCAGCCGCGCGGCCCAAGCGTCGTAACCGGCATCATCTGGCGTACGAAAGGCCACGTGGTGCACCCCTCCGGCTCCCGGTCGCGCCGGCGGCAAACCCGCCTCGATCACCACGTGAAGTTCGGCGTGCGGCCCACGCGCGCTCTCCGCGCCCATCTCGTAGACATGCACCGTGCGTACGGGCGGCGTCGGCGTGGCGTACTCGCGCACCCGGCGCATGTTCATCACCCGAGTCAGCACCGCGTCGGTCGGCCGCAACTGCGGCACACTGATCATCACCGGACCCAGTCCAAGTATCTGCAGCTCCGCCGGGACCGGGCTCCGCGCCCAAGGATTGCCCGGACCGGATGCACGATCCACCACCAAGCTCAGCCGTTGTCCCTCAGGATCGTCGAAATCCAGCACGGCACGACCGTCGCGCTCGATAGTTTCGCCGACAACCACCCCGGCGTTCCGCATACGCTCGCGCCACCACGGTAAACCCGCCTCGTCACGCACCCGCAGACCCGTGCGCACGATGCTGTGCGTACCATGGCGCTCGCGCGGCACCGGCCAGTCGAAAAAAGTCAGATCGCTCCCCGGCGAAGCGAGCCCGTCCGCGTAGAAGAGGTGGTACGCAGAAACATCGTCCTGATTGACCGTCTTCTTCACCAGCCGGAGCCCGAGGACACCGGTGTAAAACGCATGGTTCGCGGCCGCCCGCGCGGTCACAGCCGTGACGTGATGAAATCCCTGCAAGTGCATTCCGCCAGCGTGCACAGTCCTCGCCGTTCGTCCATCTGCGGGTGCACCCGCTGGTGGGTTCTGGACGTTAAACGCTCAAACAGCCGCACAAACCGGTGCCGGAAAAAATCGAGCTCCCTGACGCCATCCGGCTTCCCCGCAGCCGTTGCACTCCGCTCGCTACGACGCCCACCCTCAGCCCGCGTTCCATCGCTGATCAAGGCCGGCGCCGTTTGACGGAATCGGGCGGACGGCGATGATCTTGGATGACCGCCAAGAAACGACCGACCGCGCCGCGCTGGCAATTGCTGCTCTTGGCGCCGCTCCTGGCGGGCCTTCCGAAACCCGCTTTCGCCGCCATCCGGGCGGACTCCACGCCCGGAACGATCCTTTTCCAGTTTTCCGGCTCGGCCGCGGACGGTGCTTGGAGCGCCGTGAACGACGACGTGATGGGAGGCGTCTCCAGCGGCGGAGCGAAGATCACAGACGGCGTCCTGCACTTTCGAGGCATCCTCTCCCTGGAGAACAACGGTGGGTTCTCGTCCGTACGATCCACCGGACCGACCCGTGATCTCAGCAACGCGACCGGGATCTTGCTTCGCGTGCGGGGCGACGGCCGTACCTACCGCCTGCAACTCGCAACCGACGCCTCATTCCGCGGAGCCCGGATTTCGTACCAGGCACCGTTCCCGACGCGGCGCGGGGAGTGGACGGAGGTCGAGATTCCTCTCGAATCCTTGGAGCCGCGCTTTCGGGGGCAGAGGTTGCGCGGACCTCCGCTGGATCGCTCCCGGATCCTGGAGTTCGGTCTCTCGCTATCCGATGGCAATCCGGGCCCGTTCGCGCTGGAGGTCGACTGGATTCGCTCCCGATGATGAGCGTCGCGATTTTCGACTCAAGGCGCGTGCTGATTCTTGCGACCCACGCGAAGCAGGCCTTGCAGCCGCCGGGAGCGCGCGAAGATACTGAGGCGTGAAAGACACGACCGCGAACCGGCCCGAATCAAAACCCAAGCACGCCGTCAGCGTCGCGGAGTGGAAGGCGATCGTCGCTGAATTCCAAGAGCCCTCCCGCGCGCGGGCAAGCTGGCAGCTCGTCAACACGCTCGGCGGCTACGCCCTGCTCTGGGCGCTGATGTACTGGAGTTTGACGGTGTCCGCGTGGCTCACCGCCGGGCTGGCGGTCCTCGCGGGCGGATTTCTCGTCCGCATCTTCATCATCTTCCACGACTGCGGTCACGGCTCCTTCCTGAAATCCCGCGCGGCAAATGATGTCGCGGGCTTCGTCTGCGGGATGTTCACGTTCACTCCCTATCACCACTGGCGCTGGGAGCACTCGCTCCACCACGCGAGTTCCGGGGATCTCGATCGGCGCGGAGTGGGCGATGTCTGGACGATGACCGTGCAGGAATACCTCGCGGCCCCGCGCTGGCGACGAATCGCCTACCGGCTCTCGCGCAATCCCGGCGTGCTTTTCCTCCTCGCGCCGGCCCCGCTTTTCTTGATCCGCGAGCGCTTCCCCTCACCCAAGGCCAGCCCGCGCGAGCGGAATTCCGTCTGGTGGATGAATCTCGCGGTGGCCGCGATGGTGACCGCGATGGTTTGGCTGTTCGGTTGGAAGGCCTACCTGCTCATCCAACTCACCATCTCGATGGTCGGCGGCGCGATCGGGGTGTGGATGTTCTACGTCCAGCACCAGTTCGACGACGCCTACTGGGAACGCGGGGAGGAATGGGATTACACCGCCGCCGCCCTTCACGGCAGCTCGTTTTACCGATTACCGAAAATCCTGCAGTGGTTCTCGGGTAACATCGGGTTTCACCACATCCACCACCTCAGCCCGCGCATTCCAAACTACAACCTCGAGCGCTGCCACAACTCGCACCCGATTTTCTCCGAGGTGAAGCCGCTGACCTTCCTCCGCAGCCTGAAATCGATCAACCTGCACCTGTGGGACGAACAGGCGCGACGGCTCGTGAGTTTCGGCGACCTCCGGCGCAGGCTTCGCGCGTCGCCGGAGACGCGACTCGCGGTTTGAGCCCCTCCTCCACGGTCAGGTTGATCGGTATCTTGCCTGGCCCCGCCGGATTCGGCTTTTCCGCGCGCTGAATCCCTCGACGCTGTTCCCACCCCTAGGCGGCCCCATGCCAGCTGATTCCAAAACCCGCGAAGGCGCCGCGGCCTGGTCCAGGCGCACGTTCGTCAAATCCGCCGCGGCCGGCCTCGCTCTCGGTGCGCCGGGAAGGCTCGCCGCCTCCCGGGCAAACCAGGCCGCCGACCTGTGCCGCATCGTGTTAGACCTCGATCCGGATCCGAAGAACGAGGCCGTGCTCGATTGGCTCCGGCGGGGCGGCTACTGCTGGGGCATCGAGGCTCCCTGGCAGACCTCGACCGAACGGTTGCGCTGGCTGCGGGCCCAAGGGTGGGAGGTCGTGCTGAAACTCAAGGCGCATCCCGCCACGCAGGCACGCCACCACGCCTACAAACGCTGGCCGGTGCCCGACGCCCGGGAAGTTCTCCAACGCCACCTCGACGCCGCGGACGGCGACCGGGCGCGCGTGATCTGGCAGATTCTCCTCGAGGACGATTCGGCGGGTGTGGGGCATCCGCAGGAACTTTTCGCCGCCCGGCCGCGGACCCACGCGGAAGCCGCCGCACTGTTGCAACGCCATGTGGCCGAAACGGTCGCGGCCTCGGTGCCCGCGGAAAAGATCCGACGCTGGAGCGTGTGCGGGTTCGCCGCCACGGCCCACGCCTTCGCCCGGCAAGAGGGTGTGGACCTGGTGACGGTCGAGCGGGCCAACGACGACGTCGACGACTTGCAGACCGGAATCACCTTCGCGCGAGGTGCGGGTCGCCAGCACGGCAAGATGTGGGGCATCGACCTTTCCCTCTGGTGGGGCGTCATCCACGGCACGGTCGCCGACCTGCCGGCCTCCTACCACCGGCGCCAACTTTACCTCGCTTGGTACGCCGGTGCGCAGCACCTCCGCATCGAGGGTGGGGATCTTTTTCTCGAGCGCCGCACACGCCAGCTGACGCCCCTGGCCCGCTGCATGGACGAATTCGGCGCCCACACCCGCCGGCACGAGCGCGG
>JBEGJD010000265.1:0-8483 GCA_041184765.1 Verrucomicrobiota bacterium
GCCACCACTTGCGCGTCGCGGGTTCGAGGGAAAAGCCCGCGTCCCTCAGGAGCTCACGCGCCTCGTCGTGATGCGGGTGCTCACGCGATGGCAGCGTGATTGCGAGGTAATGTTCGCTGCCGTCGACTGTCATCGGGGTTTCCCCTGCGCGTCGCACCGGGGATGCGGCAGGTTTGGCGGCGGGCTTTCCTCCGGTCGCATCCGCCGCGGTTGGCTCGGTCAGGAGGGCGGCGTGGCCCCATGATCCCGCCCGACCGTTTTCCACGAAGATCGGTTCGGTTCCGGCTGCAGCAGCCAGTTCACGCAGCTGGGCACGCGAGAGTTGCAGGAAGACCGGCGCCTGCGGCCCGCACCACCGCTGAAGCAGCGCCAGGACCGGCAGGACCGCTGCACGCGGCTCCTGCTTGAGGTCCAACTCCACGCGCACCGGAACCGCGTTGCGGGCCACGGCGGCGGGTAGATTGGGTGGAAGATGCAGGCGAAGCATGCGGAGCGTTCGCAGTGCGAGGGACCGCGCCGGAGGGGCAACGCGAAAATCGATGATGGTGCCGGGACGGCACGCGATCGGTCGGCATTGGCGGGATTTGTTCCCGCGTTTTTTTGCAAAAAGATCCGCGACGATGAATCCCGCGGGAACCCGCGGGGTCTGAACCCGGCGTGAACCCACAGCCTTGGTCAGCGACGTCCGTCGTGCGCCATTGGGGCGCGATCTGCCTGGTGCTGGGCCTCGGGTGCGCCGCCGTCTCCGCTTCGGAGCGCGCGGCCGTCCTGGAGGCGATCCATCAACTCGAAAACCCGCGCAACCTCGTCCGCCCCGGACCTCGTGGCGAACTGGGTGCTTACCAGTTCCGCGCGGAGACGTGGCGCATGCACACCGCGTTGCCGTTCGCCCGGGCGATCGAGCGCGCGTGCTCCGACCGCGTCGCCGAGCTGCACTACGAGTGGCTTCGGCGCGGACTCGAGCGCGCGGGTCTGCCCGCCACCACCTACCACGTGGCCCTCGCGTGGAACAGCGGGCTGCGGGCCGCCGTCACCGGCCGGGCGCCGCGCACTGCGCATCGCTACGCCGAGCGCGCGGCCAACCTTGCCGCGGCACTCCATAACGAGCGGGCGCTGGCGTCGCGTTAAGACCGGTTATTTCCGGCCTGCGGCCCGCGCGGAGGGCTTCGCCTCCGGGTGACGCGCGAGGATCTCGCGCAGACGGGCGACCGTTTGCGGCTCGCGCGCGGCCCGGTTCTCGCTCTCGAGCGGATCAGCCTCGTAGTCGTACAGCTCATACTCGGCAGTGGCGGCATCGGCCCCTGGCGCCTTCCACTCTACCAGGCGATAACGTTCGGTGCGGATCGCCCGGCCGATCACCTCGCGGCCCTGCTTTGTGCGCGGGAACGCATGGTAGACGTGGTCCTTGATTCCGGCGGCGGGATCCCGCGCGACCGGGGCGAGACTGGTCCCGTCGATCGGCTGGGGGCCGGAGGGGCGTGGAATCCCAGCGAGCTCGGCTAGCGTGGGAAAGATATCGACCGTCTCGGCCGGCAGGCGGGTGCGCGCGCCACGCGTGACACCCGGACCGGCGAGGATCAGCGGGATGCGGTTGGCCTCCTCGTAGTTGGTGTGCTTTGTCCAAAGCCCGTGTGTGCCGAGGCTGAAGCCGTGGTCGCCCCAGAGCACGACGATCGTGTTTTCCTCCAGACGCAGTTCACGCAACGCGTCGAGCACGCGGCCGATTTGCGCGTCAACGTAGCTGGCGCTCGCGTAGTAGCCGTGGATGAGGCTTCGCTGCGTTTCCTCGTCGACCGGCGGCCGCTCTGGCAGCGGGGTGTAGTTGTTTAGTTCCCCGAGCGGTGGCTTGGGCGCGTAGGGCGGTGCCCCGGCGGGTACCGTGGTGTGAGCCGCCAGGGCGAACGCGGCCCGGTCGTGCAGGTCCCAATATTTCTTCGGGGCGGAGAAGGGCAGGTGCGGGCGCACGAATCCGACCGCGAGCAGGAAGGGTTGGGCGCGTTCTTTGACGGCGCGGAGTCGGCGGACGGCCTCCGCGGCGACCCGCCCATCGGCGTAACGGTCATCGGGCACGTCCGGATTCTCCCAAGCAGCGCCACGGGGAAGTTCGCGGATGGGCACGCCGGTTTCGGCGTTCTCGAAAAACGCCTCCTCGCGGGTGAGGCGGCCTCCCGTGCTTTCGGGCAGCGCGTACTCGATGACCTTGTCCTTGAAGTGCGGGACGGAGAAAGACTGCGGGTCCCCTCGATTGCCGTGGCCGATGTGGAAAACTTTTCCGAGGGACTCCGCGCGGTAGCCGTGGCGCTCGAAGTGCTGGGGCAGCGTGACGGCGCCGGGGATGAATTCACGGAGGTTGTTCCCGAGTGAGTAGAGCCCGGTTGAGGTGGATCTGCTGCCGATCAGCAGATTCAAACGCGACGGTGCGCAGACGGCCTGGTTGCAGTAAGCGAGGTCGAATTGCAGTCCACGCGCGGCGAGCCGGTCGATGTTGGGGGTTTTTGCGAGCCGGTCGCCGTAGGAGCCGATGGCCGGCTTGAGGTCATCGACAAGGATGAGCAGCACGTTGGGCCGGGCTTTTTCGGCGGCGCCGGCGGGTGCAATGACAGTCGACGCGAGCGCGCCGAGAAGGAGGAGCGGGAAACCGAGTTTCATTTCGACAAGCGGAGTCAGGGTTTGACGTCGAGAAACCGCCAGGAGGCGCGGTGATCCTTGGGAAGTGCCTCCGCCGTGAGGCTGGCGCGAACTAACTCAATCGGGATCGGTCCGCCCCGGAGAATGCGGTCGTGGAACTCTTTCGCTCCCATCCGGCCGGACTTCACGAGCTCGGCGTGCAGTGCCCGGAGCTGGATCGCGCCCATCATGTAGGCAACTTGGTAGAGCGGTGAGTAACTGCCGTTGAACGAGCGCCGCACCTCGCCGGTCGCCGTGTGGCGGTCGTGCCCGACCCGCTCGACGAGGAAGTCGATGCATTGTTCCGGCGTCCAGCGACCAAGGTGAAAATTGAGCGAGAACAGAATCCGCGCGCAGCGGTGGCTGCGCCAGAAGAGCATTCCGCCGCGCTCCTCCGGAGTCCGGGGGAAACCCAGGTCCCACAACTGGAATTCCCACCAGAGCGCCCAGCCTTCGATCCAGAACGGCGTCGAGAACAACTGCCGGTGCGGCTGAAAGCGGCTCAGGTGCCAGCCCTGCAGGTGATGGCCGGGGATCAGTTCGTGGTGCACCGTGGCGCGACAGAAGTGCCGGTTGTTGGCGCGAAGGCTGTCGAGTTTGCCGGCGTGATCCATCGTGTCCGTGGGGAAGGAAACCTGGATCGTTTCCCCACCGAGAAAGAAGGGAGCGATCTTCTGCCGTTCCGGCGTCATCATGGTCATCCGGAAAGTGTCGATCGCGTGCGGAGGCACCGTCACGAGGTCCCGCTTCATCACGAACGCGATCGCCTCGTACGCCTGCTCCGCGATCAGCGCGGGCTGCTCCCCCGGGGAGACGTGGTCCCGCTTGATCCGCTCCAGTGCGGCCTTCCAGTCGTCGCCGAGGCCGAGATCGCGCGCCACCTTGCGCCATTCGGCCTCGCACCACGCGAATTCCCGCTCCGCCGCCGCGATCAGCTCTTCCGGCGTGTACGGAATCATCTCGTTCGCGAGGTCCGCGCGCAGCCCCTCCACCCCGATCGGGTCTCCGACGATGGGTTCGTCCTCGCCGTCCTTCTGTCCGAGCAGCTTTTCGCGGAGAAATTTCGCATACGCCTCGAGGGCCGCGACCGCCGTCTTGTGCGGCTCGCGCATCCACCAGCCGAACTGCGGGTCGTACGTGTGGTAGTGATCGAACCAATTCCGCAGTGAGGCGACGAGATCGGTCGTCCGCTGCGCGGCGCGCAGCACCACCGACCGCGGCGGCCGGGGCGTGCCGGCGGGCTCGAGCTTCGCGCGCAGTTCCTTGATCTGACCCGCCAGTCGCGCGAGTTCCCCGGCCGCGGTCGCGTGATCGACGGAACTCAGGGTGCGCCGTGACTCCTGCAGCGCGGCCACCGTCGCCGCGAACGGAACCAAATCCGCCATCTCCCGGTTTCTCGCGACGGCCCGGTCGTTGAGGGCGGTCTGGTGCGTCACATGCTGCCGAAGCAGATGCCAATCGAGGCGCGCACCCGGGCTGAGCGGTTCGTACGGCAGGGTTTCGAGCGCGGTGAGCCAGGCGCGTTGAAACTCCCCGAGGCGGCGCAGGGTGAGCTCGGATCCGGGGACGGAGTAAAAGCGGAGCAGCGCGTCACGGTCCTGCGTGAAGTGTTCCACTACTTCTCGGAGATTTTCCGCGCCGGTCCGCGTGAGTCGGGTGAGGTCCGGAATGTAGTCGCCCGCGGGCCGATCACTTTGGAGCGGCTGGCCGTGACGAAAATCAGACGGCGCAGCCGCGCCCGACGTGGTCGCTAGGGCGAAGGCGAGGAAGAGTCGGGCGACGTTCATGGTGGTGCGGCAAACACGAGGGAGCCAGTGCACGCTAGCGCGGCAAGGCGAAGCTCAGGGTGGGTGAGGGTGAATCCGGGGCTGGATGGGAGGAGCCGACTCCGTTGGCGCCGATTACCTCGATGAAGTACTCCAGCTGAGTCGCGCCGGCGATGCGTGACAAAGGAACGTCCACCGCGTGAACTCCATCCCGTCCGGAGGACATCGCGAACGACAGGAATTCACCGCTGGTATCCGCGGTGCGTACCCGAAGAGCGGTGGCAAGCAGACCGCCCGAGACCTGGATGCGGGCTCGGAACCGGAGGGTCTCCTCAGCGGTCACCTCCGGTAAATACGCCGTGACCGAGGGCGCCGTGAGTTCGGCGGCGGTCCGCGGGCGCCAGACCTTTTCCTGCAGCACGGAGGCGTCGGGCGGGCAGCATTGTTCCTCCAGATCACGCAGGCTCGCCTCGAGCCGGATCAGTTCGGCCCTCCAGTCGGCTAGGACGCGCAGGCTTCGATCCGAAGCGGGTGCGACTTCGACGGGTACGGACTCCGCGATTTTCACGATCGTTCGCCACTGTTCCACGACGTCCTTCTCCGCGTAGGTGGCAGCGACGAGTTCGGCGATCCGCAGGCCGCGGAGGAAGAGATTGTAGTGGATCGCCGCCTCCAATCGGCGCGCGTGAAACAACCCTAGGTTCGCGATCAGCTGCAGGTCGGAATCCCGGGCGGAACGTGCCTCGGCGGCCGAGGGATTGGTCGTCGAATGGATTGTGGCGGCCTGCTGGCGGAGAAACGCCGCGGTTACCTCGGGGGTAAGGCGGGCCGTCGGGGAGCCGGCGAGCGTGCGGCGAGCGAATTCAGCGGTGCTCTCGATCCGGAGCGGATTTGCGGTGACAGCCGCGGCATAGCGCGACAGCGGATTGCCGCCGGAGCGGCCGGGAGAAGGATCGCCGGCCGGTGCTCTCAGGTGAAGGTCGATTCGACGCAGGATCGAGCGTGCGGCCTCCTCCGCGGCATCCGTCGAAGGCACCGCAGCCCGCGCGAGGGAGAACGCCACGAGTGAAAGGAGTAGGGCCGTCGAGCTGCGGCGCATCCGGCGACTCTGCGCGGCGGAGCGCAGGCGCGGCAAGCATCGCGTCGGAGACCCATCATGAGCTGCCGAGCGGTCTGGCCACGGAGCCGCCGAGTCACGTTGACTAGTAGTTTTGGTGGAGGGTTCTGGCAGTGGATCGCTGGGAAAGGATCAACTTCGGTTATCCTGATACCGCCCGTCACCGATGAATTGGGGCGATGCACGGTAGAGACGGCGCCACGCGGCGGAGTCCGCGGACGGAGTAAGATCCTCAGCTGCCTCCGTTTTCTGCTCTTCCCGGTTTTAGATGATTTCCATCTCGGAATCCCTCGGCGGCTTTTCACCACGAGCAGGCCGGCTCACGCCAATGTCTACCGCGCGAGGCAGCCGCCTTGTCCATTGGTCCGTTCGTCCGCGGGGCCGCTGGTCCCTTGACCGGTGCGTGGTGCACGCTTCGCTCAGCATATGCCCCGCTTGTTGCGCTCAGGAGTATTCGCCGCGTTCGTGATTTTGTCCGCATCGTTGGCGGCGGCGGCTCCCGTGGCGGTACCGCCGAGTTTCCTGCTTATCCTTGCCGACGACCAGAGCTGGGTGGGCACGTCGCAGCCGATGATCCCGGGCGAGCGCGACACCGCGAGCGACTACCACCGCACGCCGGTCATTGAGCGCCTCGCTTCGCGCGGGATGCTGTTCACCGACGGCTACGCGCCGGCACCTTTTTGCTGTCCGACACGCCGCAGCCTGCAGGTGGGGCAAAACCCCGCGCGTCACGAGTACCAGCAGGACCGGAAGAACTGGCCGGAGGTTTATCGTCGGCAGTTGAACATTCCGCGGATGCTGAAGGCCGCCGACGCCCGCTACCGGACGGCCCACTTCGGGAAATGGGATCACCGCTACGACGGCGTGAGTCCGGCCGACCAGGGGTTCGACGAGAGTGACGGCGTCACCGGCAACAACACCGGCGGCGGACGGAAGGCGGGCGGCGAAGTCCAGCGCGAGGATCCGAAGTTGATGAGCACGCTCACGGAGCGCGCGGGTGTTTTCCTGGAAGAGCAGGCCCGCGCGGGAAAGCCCTTCTACCTCCAGGTTTCCCATTACGCTGTCCACCTCGAGATCCAGCATAGCCCTGAGGCCATGGCGCGCGTGCGGGGACGTCCGACCGGCATCAAACACAACCTCGATGTTTTCGCCGCGATGACTGAGGACCTCGACGAAGCGGTGGGGCGGCTGCTCGACCGCCTCAACGCTCTCGGTCTCGCCGAACGGACGTACGTGATCTACATGTCCGACAACGGCGGGCGGCCCACGTTGCCCGGCGCGGCCGACAAAGGACAGGGGCCCAATTATCCCCTGCGCGGCGCGAAGGGCACGCTCTACGAAGGCGGCATCCGTGTTCCCTTCATCGTGGCTGGTCCAGGCGTGAAGGCGGGCAGCGTCAGTCGAGTACCGGTCACGGGCCTGGATCTGTTCCCGACATTTGCGGACTTCGCGGGCTACCGGGAAAAGCTGCCCGAGACGATCGACGGTGGCAGCCTGCGCGGCGTGTGGCTGAACGGAGGAGTAGGGGAAGTGCGCCGGGTGCGACCGTACCTTCTGTTCCACCAAGCCATCGATCGTCGCGCGCAGACGGCGTTGCGCTGGGGCGACCTCAAGCTCGTGAAAAATTGGACGACCGGAGAGGTGGAGTTGTTCGACCTGTCGCGCGACCTGCGCGAGGCGGAAAATCTCGTGAAGCGCATGCCGGAGAAGGCCGCCGAACTGCACCGGATCGCCGCCGGTTTCATTTCTGAAGTGAAGGCCGAGACCCGCCAACTCGGGAAGATCAAGGACGACTGAGCGCGGCCGCAGCTCCGGGCCATCTGACTTAACGGCCCCCAAAGCTTTCCTATGACTCCCCGTATCCTGTCCCTGATTTTTCCCTGTGTAGTCGCGGTCTCCTTGTGCGCCGGGTCCTCCCAGCGGCCCAATCTCGTGGTCATCCTCGCCGATGACTTCGGCTACGAGTGCATTACTGCCAACGGCGGCGAATCTTACCAGACGCCGAATATCGACCGGATGGCGGCGGGCGGCATGCGGTTCGAGCGCTGCCATGTGCAACCTCTGTGCACGCCGACGCGCGTGCAGCTGATGACCGGGCTCTCGAACGCGCGGAATTACATCGAGTTCGGGGCGATGGACCGCCGGGCGGTCACCTTTGCGCGGCTGCTGAAACCCGCCGGCTACGTCACGGGCATCGCGGGCAAGTGGCAGCTCGGAGCCGAGCCCGATTCGCCGCGGCACTTCGGGTTCGACGAGGCGCTGCTGTGGCATCACCGCAGCCGCGAATCGCGGTACGGCAACCCGGGTTTCGATCTCAACGGCGAACCGCGGGCCTATCCGCCCGGCAGCTACGGGCCGGCGATCCTCAATGAGTTCGCGATGGACTTCGTGTCCCGCTACCGCGAGCGGCCGTTCTTTCTCTATTATCCGATGGTGCTCACGCACTCGCCTTACCAGCCGACGCCCGACAGCCCGAAATGGGATCCGCGCACCGGCGAGCGCGGCAACCAGAGTCCGGCCAATTTCCCCGCGATGGTCGCTTATCTCGACCGCATGGTCGGTGAGTTCATGGCGCGGTTGGACAGCCTCGGCCTGCGCGACAACACACTCGTGCTCTTCCTAGGCGACAACGGCACCGGAGTCGACATCACGTCACGCTTCAAGGGCGAGGATTACCCCGGCGGCAAGGGCCGCAGTCACGCGCGCGGCACCCATGTGCCGCTGATCGCGAGCTGGCCCGGACGTGTGCCGGCGGGCACGGTCAACGGAGACCTGATCGGCAGCACGGACTTCCTGCCGACGTTGCTCGACACCGCCGGCGCGAGATTGCCGGACGGTTACCCTGGGGACGGGGTGAGCTTTTTCCCGCAGCTGCTTGGCCAGAAAGGCCGGCCGCGGGAGGCGCTGTACGCGTGGTACGCCTCGGACGGCGG
>JBEGJD010000266.1:0-8430 GCA_041184765.1 Verrucomicrobiota bacterium
GCTCCGACGGCGCCTCGGTGCCGAGGCGTGTCACCAACTGCAGGAAGGGCCGCTGGTACTTGCGGTTGTTGCCGTATAGGCAGAGGTGCACGAACGCGTAGCACTGCGCCTTCCACTCGCGGGTGCGGGCCCGTGGCCCGTCGGGCGCCAGCATCTCGCCCATCGGCATGATCGCCCGCTTGGCGAGGATCTGGTTGAAATCGCCGATCTTCTCCGCGCCGAAACCGTCGCCGATCTGCGCGAACGTGATCGACTTCTTCGAGAAATCGACCGCCCCGAAAAGCTGCACCAAGCCCTCCTCGAACCAGGGCGGCGGCGGAGCGTTCAACTGGCGGCGGATCAGGAAGCGGAAGTACTCGATGTAGAACGCGCGGTACGGATCGGCCTCCTCGACGGTGTCGGCGTCGACGCGCAGCTCGGACAACGCGAAATCGATCACGATCGCTGCCCGTTCGCGGTCCCGGAAGAAGAGACTGTTTTTGCCGTAGCGCTCATCGGCCTCTTCCGCCGGCAGAAACTCGTCGAAGCCCTTGCCGCGGCTGCCGCACAGGATGAGGGCGGTCGGCACGGCCACTTGTCCGCGGGTGAGGCCGGGCATGATCACCTCGATCACCTCCTGCAGCAGCAGGAAATCGCGCATGAAACGCTTGGTCTCGCGCTCGGAGATCCGCGACAGCACCTCGAAGCCCGGGATCTCGGCGTACTTCCATTGCTCCGGCTGCGGCAGCACGCGGCTGTCCTTCACCTCGAACACCGGCAACTCCACCACGCCACCGGCCGGCGGCGTCTCAGCCGCGAACGCGCCGGCCGCAGCGCAGCAGGTCAGGATGAGGATTCGCGGCGAACGTGGCATGGAATCCTACTTCTTCCTGGGCGCCGGCCGCGGCTCGGCCGCCTCCGGCGGGGCGGGCGGGGCCGGCGGCAACGAGGACTTCAGCGCCTCGAAACGCTGCCGCACTCCGGCGTCGGGACCCCACTTGATGCCGTGGTCGGCGAGCGCATGGGCGGAACGAACATCCCCGGTGTCGCGCGCCATGACGCCGGCCTGGAAGATCAGCTTGAGCCGCGTGGGAAAGAGCTGCGCGCCCTCGACCATCATCTTCGCGTCTTCCTTGCCGGGGTTCGCCGCGCTGCGCGCCCACGTGTCGCCGGCGAGGTCGTAGATGGCGGGTAGCAACGGGGTCTTACCGTGCGCGAACGCGAGCGGGCCGATGATGCCGGCGGTCTGCGCCGCGGTGAGGCGGCCGTCCGATCCCGGCGCGGCCAGCGCCTCGGAGGAACGCAGACGGGCAAGCTCGAGGCAGGCGTCGGGGCGCTTCGCCTTCGCGGCGAACGCGGCCTCGAGGAACTTCCGCGCCCGACCGGCGTCGCCATGTTCCTTCTCGTAGAGACCGATCGCCGCGAGGAGGTACGGATCGCGCTCGCCCCGCGCGTACGGCGCGTAGAGCTGCGGGCGCGCCTCGCGGACGTTGCCGGCGAGCACCATGGCCTCGCCCTTGATGCGGCCCACCTCCGCCTCCGTGGCGTTCCGCAGCGCGAGCGGCGCCGGCGGGATGATCACATCTTCCTTCGAGCGGAACTCGCGGTGCTGGTAGACGGTGAAGTCGATGTAGCCGCGCAACTCCATGAGCATCTGCTTGTAGGTTTTGTTGAAGACCTGCTTGAAGAGCTCCTCGCTCGGCGGCTCCTTCGCGAGCCGCTGCAGGAACGTCGCGAACGGCTTCTGGTACTTCCCGTTCAGGCCGTAGAGGCACATGTGCACGAAGGCGTACGCCTGCTTCGCCCAGCGGTTGTTGCCGAGCACGTTGGTCGACTCCGACGAGTCGTGCGCGACGGCGAAGAACTTGTCGAACGGCACCAGCGCCTTGCGCTGCAGGGCGGCGTTGAAGTCGCGGTCCTCCGCCGGTGCGCCCGGCAGCGCCATCGCCTCCGCGCCGTCCTCGCCGGCGCCGAGCGCGTTCAGTTGCGCCACCATCGCGGCCTGAGCCGACACCGTGTTGGGGTCTTCCAGCTTCGCGAAGACGATCCAGCGCTTGTCGAACTCCATGCGCATGATGATCTGCGACAAGCCTTCCTCGACCCACGCCGGCAGCCGCGGCTCGCTGCGGCTCAGGAGGTAGCGGACGTATTCGCGGTAAAGCTGCTTGTCGTGGTCGACCGAGATCAGACCGGAATCGGTGCCGGTCGCGGCGTCGTTCGCGCCATCGACGTTGAGGACGTTCAGCGTCGTGGCCTGCAGATCGATCACGATCGCGGTCCCCTGCCCCTTTTTCAGGAAGACGCTGGCGAAGCCGGCGTCGGGCACGTACCGGTCCTTCGGGATGAATGCGTCGAACTTGTTGCGCTTGCCGCACAGGATGAGCGACGTCGTCTGCGGGTGGCGCGCGGGCTGGGGCCAGACATGGCCGAGCGCCTGCCGGAACATGTCGAAGTCGCGCAGCAGCCGCTGCGTGGCCTTGTCGGAGGCGTTGCTCAGGATCTCAAAGCCGGGAATCGTCGCGTAACGCCACTGCTCCGGCGGCGGCAACTCGCGGTTGTCGGTGACGACAAACTTGGGGAGCTCGACGACGGGTTCGGGCGCCGCGGGCTGCGCCCGAGCGAGGCCGGCGGCGACCAGCAGGACCGATGCGACCGCGAGGAAGGATTTCATGGAGGAAAAGACGAACCCGAGGCGACGAAGTTGCCGAGCGGAAAGCCGGTATCGGACCTCACGGCGCCGCCCAGCGCAGGAACCCGACGAACAGAAGCACGATCGCGGCGGAAAGCGCGCTGCACACCAGGAAGCCGATGGTGTCCACGCGGTCCCAGCGGCAGAACTCCCAATTGGAGCGCGGCCAGAGCTTGGTGTGGTCAAAGCGCGCCGGATCGCTCCGGGTAGCCTCCAACGCCGCGGCCTCCAACTCGGGCGTGGCGCCGACCGGCGTCTTCATCTTGCCGTAGAATTCCGCGACACGACGGGCATCGGTCGGCCGCGTCAGGAGGCTCGCCGCGAGCAGCACCACGAACGGAAAGATGCCGTCGAACAGGAATTGGAGCGTCACGCGCTGCGTGCGCGACAGGACGTCAACGTCGACGCCGGTGCGGGAAAGTAACCAGCACTCCAGGTTGAGACGGTTGAGACCCGGCGCGGCGACGAACGGGCTGGCGGGATCGCCCGGACGCTCGCGCACGACCCGGTTGTAAAATACCGGCGCCGGGGCCGCTCCGCCGGCGGCCGTGGTCATCCGCGTGAGCTCGGGATGGTCGCGCAGGCCCGGGACATGGGACGCAGTCCATGGGATCACGAGCACGACGAGCGTCGTGAGGATCACGCACCACCACACCGCGGCGGCGGTGAGCCGGCGCCAGAAGAACGCGAGGAGAACGGCCGCGCCGAAAGGCAGGTTCACCGTCAGTACCAAGTTCATGATCGAGAAAAAATCCCGCATGAGCCACGCGGACGCGGTCCCGAGGACGAGCACGGCGACGATGGTGCAACGCGCGTAGAAGACGCCCCGTTCCGGCCCGAGGCCGGGCCAGATCTGGCGGTAGACGTTGCGCACGAAAAGCGAGGAGATCGCGAGGGCCTTGGCCGCGAGGGTCGACATCGTGCCCGCGAGCACGCCCGCGAGCATGAGGCCGATGAGACCCGGACCGAGGAGGCGGTTCGACATGGCGCCCCACGCGGAGTCGGGATCCGAAAGCCCGCCGGGGCCGAAGAGCGCGACGGCGATCAGGCCGGCGAACGCCCAGAGGATGATCATGAGGCGCTTCAGGTAGGTGCCGGACACGCCGGTGCGCGCCGCAAACTCGTCGCGCGCGGAGCCGCAGATGCCCATGTTGTGGCTGAGACCGGCGTTCTGGACCACACTCACCAGCAGAATGGCGGCGAGGCCGAAGACCGAGAACTGCTCGGCCGCGCCGGCGCCGAATAGATCAAACATGCGTGCGGGCACCTTGCGCGCGAGCTCGGACCACCCGCCGATCGCGTGCAGCCCGGTCGGGATGAGCAGCACGGAAAAGACGATGATCAGCACACTCTGGAGCCCCTCGTTCACCGCCGCCGCCGCCATGCCGCCCATCACGATGTAGGTGCCGACCACGAGGGTGAATACGGCGTAGAAAACAAGGTCGTTGAGCACCGTCACGTGGCTGCGCAACTCACCATGGGCGTCGCGGTCGCGGAGCGCGTCGAGCCGCGGCCGGTCGGCGGGCGCCAGTTCCCCGCGCGCTTGGCGCCGCTCCAAGGCCTTGAGCTCGCGGTGGCCCTCGATCGCGGAGCGCTCCGCCGCGCTCCACTCGGCCTCGGGTTTCACCACGAGCGAGGAGGCGATCTTGTAGGCGGTGACGTTGCCGAAACCGAGGAAGACGCAGGCGACGAGGATCTGGAAGGCCGCGTAGAAGAAGCTCAGCCCACGGCTGGCAAAGCGGTCCTCGAAAAGATCGGAAAGCGTCGTGAGCCGCACCCGGCGGAACCAGACGTTCATGAACCAGAAGTACGGGTTCATGAACACCGTCTGGAACGAGAGCCACGAACCCGGCGCCCCCTGCTGGTAGACGAAACTCGCCGTGCTCACCGCTCCCTGCGGCTCGGTCGCGTTGCCGAAGTTGAGGAAAAATTGGTACAGCTTCCCGAGTTTCCGGCCGGCGAGGAAAAAACCCTCCTCCGTCGAGGCGCCCTGCGCCGCCCGACGGCCGAGGTAGAGCACCGCGAGCAGATAGGCCGCGATGATCGCGAGGTCCAAAGCATGAAGGCTGCCGAAGGTCATGGGGTGCGGGGTCAGACGAAGGTGGGACGCGCGCCGGCCAGGCGCGAGCCCGCATCGCGACCGCGAATGCGCCCGGATAAAAACGCTTTGCCAAGACGGCTCGGCCGACGTCTATCCTGACAGTCAGAGTCATGCCCGCCCCGACGCTTCGCTCCCTCGCCCGCGACCTCGGCCTTTCGCGCACGACGGTCTCGGACGCACTACGCGGATCTCCACGCGTGGATCCGCGCACCGCCGATCGCGTGCGGAAAGCGGCCGAGGCGGCGGGCTACCGGCGCAACCCGCTCGCCGGCGCGCTCATGTCGGAGCTGCGGCGCTCGCGCGGTTCCGCCTTCCGGGGCGTGATTGCCGGCGTTGATTTCACGGAGCCCGACCGGCCGCGGGAGGGCGCGCCCTACCACCGCGAGCTCATCGCGGGTATTTCCGCGCGGGCGGGCGAGCTCGGTTTCAAGCTGGAGCAATTCAACGTCGGCGCCGGCGAACTCACGGTCTCCCGGTTGGACTCAATCCTGCACACGCGGGGCATCAGCGGGCTCGTGCTCCTGCCCGCGTGGAGTGAACCCGACCTGTCCGCGCTGGACTGGTCGCGCCTCGCCGGGGTGTACACCGACTACATCATCGAGCGTCCGAAGCTGCACACGGTCTGTTCCGACCAGTATAGGTCACTCCTCGCCGCCCTGCATCACCTTCTTGCGCTGGGCTACCGCAGGCCGGGGCTGCTCCTCCAGCGCCATCAGGACGAGCGCCTGCAGTTCCGTTGGAGCGCGGCGTTCCGCACGTTCCAGGAAAACTCTTCCGGCGGAGCGACGGTGCCGCCGCTGATCGTGGATCGCTATGACCGTGCGGTCTTCGCGCGCTGGTTCCGCGACCACAAGCCCGATGTCGTGCTCGGGCACCATTGCGAGGCGATCGGATGGATGGAGTCCTGCGGCGCGAAGGTGCCCGCAACCCACGGCTTCGTCTGCCTCAACGTCCACATGAAATCCCTTCCGTGCGCCGGACTCGACCTGCAGCCGCGGGTGCTTGGCATGCGCGCGGTGGAATTGCTCATCGCCCAGTTGCAACGCAACGAGACGGGAGTGCCCGAGTGGCCCTCGACCACCACGATCGCCGCACGGTGGACCGACGGCCCGACAGTCCGTGATCGATCGTGAGTCCGGCAAGAAAACCGCGGGCAGGACTCATCCGGCGGGCGCGCATTCTGTCCGGAACGCCCGCTAATCTGCGCCGACTCGCGGGCCTGCTCCGCCGCGGCGGACTCGTCGGCGTGCCGACCGAGACGGTTTACGGCCTGGCGGCCGACGCGCTCGAAGCCACGGCGTGCGCGGGAATCTACCGCGCCAAGGGCCGGCCGGCGACAGACCCGCTGATCGTGCATGTCCTTTCGGTGCGGGACGCGGAGAAGATCGCACACCTGAACACGTCCGCGCGCCGTCTGGCCGCGGCCTTCTGGCCGGGACCGCTGACCCTTGTGTTGGAGAAGCGCGCCGAAGTGCCCGACATCGTGACGGCCGGACTCGGCAGCGTCGCGGTGCGCGTACCGGCGCATGCGCTTTTCCGGCGGCTCCTCCGCGCGACCGGCCGTCCCCTCGCGGCACCGAGCGCGAACCCGTTCGGTTACGTGAGCCCCACCACCGCCGAGCACGTCCGCGCCGGACTCGGGGAGCGGATCGGCCACATCCTCGATGGCGGCCCCTGCTCGGTGGGGCTCGAATCGACGATCGTCGACGTACGCGACCCCGTCCGCCCGCGGCTACTTCGTCCCGGCGCGATCACGCGCGAACAATTGGAAAAAGTGCTGGGCCGGAAGATCGGCTCCGGCCGCACCGCGGGCTCGGCGCGCCAGGCGCAATTGGCTCCCGGCATGTTGAAGCGCCATTACAGCCCGCGAACCCCGGTCGAGCTGCACGAGCGCCTGACCGCGAAACAGGTGGCCGCCGGCGGGAAGAATGAGGCCTGGGTCTTCGCCTCCCGGCCCAAGGAAGCGATCGGCGAAAAAGTTTTCTGGCTCGATCCTCGCGGTGAACTCCGCGGCGCCGCCCGCCGGCTGTTCGCGCTGCTGCGGCGGCTCGACGCCGCCGGCCACACCCGCATCCACCTCGAAAAAATCCCCGGCCGCGCCGGACTCGCCGAGGCCCTGAACGACCGCATGGCGCGCGCCGCCGCCCGCGGTTGAGCCATCTGAACACCCGCCAGGTTCGTGGCGGGCCCTCCTTCGCTGAGCCTACGGAAGGTACACGCCCGCGGCTACCCCAAGGCCTGCTCATCAGCGTGAAACCGTGTTCATCATTGATTGAATCCCATGCGGAGCGGTTCGGAGGCGCATGCCAAAATTTCCCTCACCGCCAAATCCCCCAGCCGGCGGTCACGACAGGGCGCGCCAGACCAGGGCGACCAGCGCGGTGACCGCGAAGCCGATGGCAAGGGGCAACAGCGCGGCGAGCGCGGCCCAGCGGGCGCTACGCGTCTCCTTGTAGATCGTGTAGATTGTCGTGCTGCAGGGGTTATGCAGCAGGCTGAAGAGCATGAGGTTCACGCCGGTGAGCACCGTCCAACCGCCCGCGGTGAGCACGCGTTTGATTTCCTCCGGCGAATCGAGCTCGAAGATCACGCCGGCGCCACCGCCGATCCCGGTCATCTTCGCCGAAAGCACCGTGAGCATCAGCACCGTGGGGATCACGATCTCGTTCGCCGGGATCGCGATCACGTAGGCGAGCAGGATCACGCCATTCAGACCGAGCGCCAGGCCGAGCGGGTCCAGCCCCGCGATCGCGTGCTCGGCCACGCTGCGGCCACCCAACTCGAGGTTGGCGCTCGCCCAGATCAGCGCGCCGGAAGGCAGCGCGAACACCACCGCACGCCACAGCACGAACAACGTGCGATCGATGAGCGAGGTGTAGAGCGTGCGCCAGAAACGCGGCGGACGATAGGGCGGCAGCTCGAGGCTGAACGTCGAGACCTGGCCCTTGAGGATCGTGCGCGAGAGCAGCCAGGCCGTCGCAAAGGTGAAGCCTACCCCGAGCAAAGCCACGCCGGTCACCGCCGCGGCCGAGACAAGGCCCGCGAAATGCGCGGGCACGAGGCCTCCGATGAAGATCGTCGCCACCAGGATCTGCGTGGGCCAGCGCCCGTTGCAGAGGGCGAAGTTATTGGTGAGAATCGCGATCAACCGCTCGCGCGGGCTGTCGATGATGCGGGTGGCCACGACCCCGGCGGCGTTGCAGCCGAACCCCATCATCGTGCTCATCGCCTGCCGGCCATGCGCTCCCGCGCGCTGGAACAAGCGGTCGAGATTGAACGCGACGCGCGGCAGGTAGCCGAAATCCTCCAGGAGGGTGAACAGCGGGAAGAAGATCGCCATCGGCGGGAGCATCACGCTCACCACCCAGGCGGTCGCGAGGTACATGCCGTCGATCGTGAGCCCGCGCAGCCAAGCCGGCAGGCCCGCGGCGACCGCAAGTTCCTGCAGCCACGGATAACCGCGGCCCACCAACAGGTCGGCCAGCAGCGCGGAGGGCACATTGGCGCCGCTGATCGTCAGCCAGAATATCAGCGCGAACAACCCGAGCATCACGGGGAAACCCCAGACGCGGCTGGTGACGATGCGGTCCAGCGTGGCGTCGAACGTCGCCCGGCGCTCGCGGCCCGGACGCGAGACCGCGCGCGAAGCGATCCGGCCGGC
>JBEGJD010000267.1:0-8028 GCA_041184765.1 Verrucomicrobiota bacterium
CGGGGCTCTCGTCGGCCCATGACGCCGGGGGAAGAGTCGGGGCACCTGTCGGCCGTGCCCCCCTGCGCCGGCCCGCTTAGGCCTCGGCGGCGCGCTGGGCGAGGACGGGGAGGAGGGCCCCGGCGGCGCGCTCCACCCGCCAGCGCTGCACCTCGTCGAGGAGTCCCTCGTGGGCGGCGCGGGTGACGGCGTTGAACGCATCGGCGAGGGTGTCGCCGGGCTCCTTGTCGAAGCCGCGCAGGAGGGCCTCGACCATGGTGTCGCGTGCCACGTCGGCGTCGAGGTCGCCGCTGCTCACGAGGGCGCGGAGCGCATCGCGCGGGTCGGCGTGCTTCTTCCCGCCGATGCGCACCTCGGAGATCGGGGTGTCGCGCAGCACGCCCCAGCTGTCGAGGAAGTAGCGGGCCGCGTCGCCGGCCTGCTCGACGATGCCGCGCACGTCCTGGGCGATGCGGGCGAGGCCGACCTGGGTGAGGTCCTGGGTGCGGCTCCCCTTGTGGACGCGGCGCAGGTTCTCCCCGAACTCCACCGTCGTGCAGTTGATGCAGACGATCCGGGTGAACGTGTTCCCGCCCCGGTGCGCGCCGCCGCCGGCGTCATTCGTGCGGCTGCTGATGCCGCTCTCGAACACGTCGCCCACGCTGGGGCGGAACGACGCCGGCGCGTGCCACGTCGCGCGGATCGTGACGTCGGTCGTCTCGCCGTTGTACGCGACCGCGCCGCGCGGGTCGGGGAGGCGCAGCCCGTCGAGCGCCTCGGTGTAGGTGGCCAGCACCTTGTCGGCGTCCATCGGCATGTACGACGGGGACACCGCCGCGAAGGCCTGCCAACTGCCGGCGAGGTTGCGGAGGCGCAGGCGCAGGTTCCGGTCGTCGTCGTCGTACCATTCGCCCAGCCGGGACAGTTGCGCGTTGATCACCTCGGCGCGGGTCGCCGGGTCAAGCAGGGATACCAGTTGCCACGCGCCGGGGAAGGCCTTGGGGAACCGCGAGATCAAGCCCTTCAACGCGAAAGGCTCGAGCGCGATCGGTGCCTTGCCCCGGGTCAGCGTGCCGTCGGGGAGGAGGCGCAGCGCGCGGGCGTCGCCCAGTTGCACGTCCCGCCGGGACTCGGCGCGGATCTGATCGATCACCGCGCCGGCGGCGTCGCGGAACGCGGGTAGGTCTTCGTGCCGCTTGGCGAGGCTGCCGAACCGGGCGCGCCCCTCGGGCAACATCTCCGTCCCGGCCGCGAACCACGAGGGCGGCGCGGCGAACCCACGCGAAGCGAGGAAGGCCTCCGCGGCTTTGATCCGGCGCTCGGCCTCGGGGTCGACGTCGACACCCGGGCGCAGCGCAGGGGCGGCGGGCGTCACGGCGGCGAGGCGGGGCACCTCGGTCACGGGCACGAGGCGGCCCGCAAAGCCGGCCTCGGCGAAGGCCTTCATGAGATCCTGGGCGGGGCCCTCGACGGTCGAGCCGTCGATCTTGATCCAGCGGGCGAGGGGGGCGGTGTTGTCAACATTGGCGGGCATGGCTTGTCTCCTGAGTGTCGGTGGGGTAAAGCCTCGGCGAGGCCGGGCGTCTGTTAGTTAGAGGGTGCGGCGCTGGTGCGGGTTGGCCTTCATGTCGGCGATGGCGCGCGCCTCGGAGGCCCGCCAGTCGGCGTAGCAGGGCTGCCGCTGGCGCCAGTCGTAGGGCTGGCCCTCGATGAGGGCGAGCGCTTGAGAGGTCAGCCGGAAGTCGTCGATGCCGTGGAGGAGCGGCGGGAGACGCTCGACCCAGCCGTGGCGGATCAACGCGTCGCGGGTCGCCGCCTTGGCGGACACGTTCCAGGTGTGGCGGTACTCCCAGGGCCACGTAAAGGAACCGGCGTTGTAGGTGTGGGTGATGCAGAACGCGTCGCCGTACCAGTCGAAGGGCGAGGCCGCGAAGGCCGCGAGCATGTCAAGCACGAGGGGGGTGTAGTCCGTTGCCATTTGGGTTGCTCCGTTGCTGGGGTGAGCCGGCTGACTGGCTGCCGGTGAGCTACTCTTACCGCCGTGGTATCCGGCGGTCAAGGATCTTTTTGCTGGCTGCCGATCAAAAAGGGTAAGCGGTGGGGTCGACGAGGCGCGCCACGGCGTCGAGGATCGCGCCGACGTCGTCGTGATCGAAGGCGTCGTAAAGGTAAAGCTCTTCGCCATCCTGCGCATAGACGCAGGCGCGGCCCGCCGAGGGCTCGAAGGTGACGCGCACCGGCCAGCCCTCGGGCGTCTCGCCCGCGGTGACGGTGTCCCGGTAGGCGGCGGCCCCGTCGCCGAGGCGGCTGGCGAGCAAGGACGCGCGGAACCCGGGCAGCCCGTACACGGCGGGGATCACCGGCGCACCGGCGGGGCGAAGGTCGCCCACGTGAACGCGCCCACGCCGAGGGCGAGCAGGGTGGAGAGCGGACCGCCGAGGCCCGCGAAGCCGGCGGCGATCAAGGTGGGGAACGCGACGACGTAGGCTGTCACGAGGGCGCGCAGGTGGGAGCGAGGGGGTGCGGGGGTGAATGTCGGTTGCATGATCGAGTCTCCGTTAGGTCGGGGTGGCGCCGGCGCCTGACTGGCTGCCGGTCAACTCCCTCCTATGGTCGAGCCCGTGACCCGTCAAGGCAGAAACGAAACATATCGGCGTGTATTTCCGCCTCGGTATGTGTCGCAGGTTGAATGCCGACTATTCGCCACGTTTCGCGAAAGCGCGCGTTACCAGGGCATAGTTGCGATCCGACCACGGTTAAACGCCGATTATTCGGGAGGGACTCGGCGAAAAGTGACGTTACCAGGGGCGAACTCGATTATGCCGCGTTGAACGCCGGGTTTCGAAGGCGTTACCGGTTACCGGTATTTTTCATAGGGACCTATATAGAGTAAAAAAATACGATCTCGAGATGTCCATAAGCGTGATCACGAAGAGGCATAGACAGACGTACATAGACAACGAGTAGATCAGAATAGGTGTAGGGGTCTATATGTTTGTAATATTGCTTCGCTTTTTCGTTACGGTGTAGAAGGTACCTTTTTGGATTCGTGGTAACACGGCGTTTAACCTGGGTTTTTCGCGAATCGGGGGTGACAAGTCAAGACTTTTGATCTACGATTGATAGACCACCGGCGGCCCGCCGGCTCGCAAATAGAGGGCGAAGAACGCCGGTATATCGGAACGATAGATTCGAATCTATCGGATGTAGATCCGGACCGGTCGTGCGCAATGTTTGCGCACCCGCCGGCCCCGGACCTATGGATAACTCGGCCCCCCGGACCGTCGCCGGACCGGACTACCCACCGGACCCTATGGATAACCTATGGATAACTCCCGGACCGGACCAGACCGGACCGCCGGACGTACCCGCCGGACACCCGGCGGGGGGCTGCGCCCCCTGGAACGCGCGCGGAGGGGCCGCCAGGGCGCGTCGCGGGGGCGGGTAGGGGGTAGGCATAGGGTCGGCGCCCGCGTGGCTTGGAGCGCTTCCCAGTGCGCCTAAACGCGAACGCCCCGGTACGGGGGTTCCCGTACCAGGGTCGACGCGTGAGAGGGGGCGACGCCCCCCGCCGGTTAGGCTTGGATGGACGATGCCGCCCGGCGCTTCGCCCCTCCGTGGACAACGATCACCGGGTCGGCCCGTCGATCGGTCGGCGCTTGCTTACCGTCGCACGATCCGCACGTCGCGCACGTCCGCCGATAGCCGGCCTCTTCAGTAGCTGGGCACGTGAACGTACCTGGGATCGTCGCCTGCTCCGTGAGCAGGGTAAACGCCCGGAACCCCGCCGACCGCGCGCGCAGCCGATCCGCCGGTCCGTGCGCGCTTGCCATAAGGAACCCGTATTCCTCCGGAGTCGCGACCGCTTCAGGGCGCGTCGCGTAACGCTCGGTCCACGCGTGGGTATAGCCGGGCGTGACACCATTCGCGGCCCGAACGGTAGGCACGATCGCGCGCCACACAGACGCCGGGACCGCCGCCGGATCTCCCCACGATCCACACCGAAACCCGTCGATCCGACCGGCCCGAACGTGATCGGCTACGATCTCGGCGACGTAGGTAGGATCGGCGTCGACGTAGCCGCCGGCGTTGAATGTTTCGGCGACCTGACGCGGCGCCGTATCAAGTCGAACGTAGCACCCACCGCCGAGTAGCCAGCGAAGCGGACACCGACCACACACGGCCTGATCCGATCCATCCTTTACGGCGACGTAAGGAAGGATCGCCTTACCGTTCGCGTCCAGCGGTAGGATCCAGGTCTGTGTAAGATAGCCAGTCTTTGCATTGCCCGAACGCTTGCGGATACCGGTCACGACGACCGCGATCGGCGCGCCATCGAACCGCGACGGACCGCGATAGATCACGAACCCGTTAGGAAGTTTATTGATCGGGGGATTGAAGCGAATGCAGGGCATAGGGGGAACTCCGTTGCAGGGGTTGATCCGGCGGTGGCGCCGGCCGGTAGCGTCGCCGAGCGGCGCTACGGGGCGGCGCCCCCTTTCGGGGGCGGGCGGTCAGGTACGGAACGCGGGGGCGCAGCGGGGCGACGCGACGACAAACACGTAGCCGCCACCATCCCAGCCCCCGAACCAGTCGCCCGACCACCCAAGGCGATCCGCAAGCGCCGCCGCGGCGGCCGCGTGGTTCGCTTCGACGTCCAACGTCGCATCCCACGGAACCGAAACCCGGCCCGCTTCGGAGCGCGCGATGACCCGCGATCCGCGGCGGTCCGTCGGGCCCGCGAAGCGCGTTGTGATCGCTTGGCGGTAGGTCGGGCGGTAGGGCGCGCGATCTTCCTCGGCGACGATCCGCACCCTGATCGGGGTGCGCGATCCGTCGGGGTTCCGAACGTAGTAACCGCCGTTCGTGTCGACCTTGACCGATCGGCCTTCGAACGTGGCCGCGAGGAAGGCGATCGGCTCCGTGACGCCGGCGTATTCGCCGTTCGCGTCGACGCGCGAAATCCCTTCGGTGATCGTGAGATCGCCTTCCGCTTCGAGTACGTCCAGGGTGGTCCAGTGTGCGAGCATGATTCAAGTCTCCGTTGCAAGGGTGATAGCGGCGGGGCGCCGCTCGGAGCCCCGGTAGGTCCGGGGCTCGGAGCGTAGCCCCCCTCGCGGGGGGCGGGCGGTTAGCGCTCGATTCGGTGTAGGTGCACCGTGTGTCGGTTGTAAATCGCCAGATCCGTAAGGACCGCGGCGAAGGCGGTCGCCGTCGCCCGATCCATGCGAATCGTCGCCCGACGGTAATCGCCGACGGCGTGTAGCTGGATCTCGATCTCGTCCGTCACAAGATCAACCGACGTGTCAGGGATCACTTCCGTAACGGTGGCGCGGCTTGCGCCGTTCGGGGTGTGTAGTCCGCGGTATCGCATGCGCATAGGGTGTCTCCGTAGGGGTAGGGGTTAGCGGCGAGCCCGGTAGGCGTCGATCGCCTCGTCCAGGGTCGCGCAATAGTCGCCACCGTGCATGCCTGCCGCGCCGTAGGGGTAGAACGTCCACACAACGAACGGGTGATAGGGGTGATCGCGGCGGGCGAGTACCGCGGCGCGATCGGGGCGGACCAGCGTTACGTCAACCAGCGCGGCGCCGCTGGGAAGCTCGGCGCGGACACGATCAACGAGCGAGGGGCGGGGGGTCGACACGTCGGGGTAGGAGATCCAGTCGGAGGGGGAAGGCATGATCGAGTCTCCGTTGCAAGGGTTCGGGGGCGGCGGGGTTTCATGCCCGCCACCCCTTCCTATTCAACCGCCCCGGTAGCGTCACGGCAGTTTACAGCGGCTTGACAATCCCTTGACAAGTGACCGCTCGGTCAGTTTGTCGCAAATAGTCGGCGTTGATCCTGGCATATTCGCTGGGAGGCACGCCGACGGGGGCGGCAAGGGGTAGGTATACCCCCGTGGTTGAATCGCCCTGGAACGCTTCCCAGGGGCCCTACGCGCGATCGGTGGATCGGGGCGCCGCTCGACCGCCCACCGCCTCGCCGCTCGACCGGTCGAGCCCGGCGCCGATCGGCCGCGGTCCGCCGCGGTCGAGCGGTCCGGGCCCGGCGCCGGCGCCGTCGGTCGGCCGGTTCGTCGGTCGGTCGCCCCGGCGCCGAGCGAGCAGAACGGCTCGACCGCCCCGGCGCCGCGGTCGCCCGCCCCGGTTGGCTCGACCGCCCCTGCGTCGCGGACCGCCGCGGCTCGGCGACGTCGACCGCCGGCACCGACGGCACGACGGGCCGGAGCTGCGCAGCGCGGTGGAGAAAGAACAACGCAACGACAAGCAGTGATACCCAAACGAAGATCAATGGGGACCCCAAATGGGGAGGGGATTTTCCTACCGAGACAAAAATCTCAACCACTATACCGCTGCGGTAAGGGGACCCGGGCCACTTTCACAAAAATCGCGCATAGATTTTTGCCAAACACCATACCACGGTGTTATATGCGCGGCGGAGGCCTCATGAACGTCCAAGACCTGCCCCTGCCGCTCCGGCTCCGCAACTCGCTGCTGAACGAGGGAATCACGACCGATCAGCAACTCAAGGACTGGCTCAACGCAGCCGCCGCCGACGCCATCCCCGGTGTCGGACCCACCGGCATGAAGGCCCTCAAAGAATGGGCAGCCGCCGCTGGCCGCAAGGAAGAAGGGAGCGCTGTCGCGCCCCCTTCTTCCCTACCGGTCGTCGAAAAAGCGCCGAAGCCGGCCGTCGAGGTCGACAAAACGTCGCGTTGGAACACCAACGCGCTCGCCACGGCTGCGCTCGACAGTCGAATCGCCGCTGGCCGGGCCACCATTGTGCGGGCAGGCGGCAGCGTCGAGGTTTCGACCTCTAAAGACGCACTCTCCCTGACCCTTGAGCGTGAGTTGCTCGCGAGACTGGACGCACTGATTGGTGTTGTGGGGAGTCTACCACACGCGAAAGAGTTTGGCATCGTGGTGGACCGTAAAATCGTGGCGCGGATGGCGCTGATCCGGGGTCTGGACGCCCTGGAACGCGCCCATCAGGGCAAAAACGGCGCGGAAAAGCCCGAAAAAGCGGCAAAATCCGCCGATCCGGAGCCGGATGACGCGATTCCGGTCGTCGATCCCGACGCAGACGTCTATTCGACCCCCGAAGGGTGGACAAAAGTAGGGCCAAACGACAAAATCCCGGTCCCCGAGGCGGTTTTGCACGACTATTACAGCCAAAACGGGTGGTTTCGGTACTGGGGGATGGTCGATGGGACGCCGATTTACTTCTACTGGTGCCCCGAGAAGCGGCTTCAGGACCTCGACCCGTTCCCAGGCGCCGACAAGAGCGGCCGACGCGTCGCCGTACAGACCACACCGTGGGGTCCAGGCCATGTCGTGCCCGTAAAGTGGGCAAATAGCTGAAAGAAGAAGCCTAAGTCAAGAAAGAAGAAGCCCGGAGCGTCCTTTCACCGACGCTCCGGGCTTCAGCTCGCCGATTAGGCGATGCGGATGCCGTCCACGATGAGCAGAGCAGCGTTGTTGCCGCCAGCCCGGACCGTCACGGCGCGCAAAGTGGCGCCAGCCGCCACCGTCGTGTACGCGTCATCGAGGGTCGCCGCGTAATCGGTCCCCGTGTCGGTAGCGTTGTTGAGCCCGTCCGTGATGGCGTTGCCAGTCGTGCCGTTGTGCAGCGTGATGCTGTTTCCAGCATTGCCCGCGCCGCTCGTCTTGATGTAGCTGACGCCCGTGATGAGCATCTTGTACGGCACGCCGGTGAAGTCCGCGTTGCCGCCCGCGGCGTCTCCGACCGTGAGAACAAGACGCACCGGAGCGCCAACTTCAGCAGCAACCAAGGCACGAGCCGCACCCGGAGCAACCGCCGCGCCGACCGTGGTGTTTGCGACCTTCGACCCATCGACAATGCTCGAGGCGAGCTTAGCCGAGGTGACGGACGCAGAAGCGAGGTGCTCCGTGATGACTTCGCCGTAACGAATGAACTTACGAGTGATCCAACCATATGCAGCCATGACCAACCTCCAAGTTTCCAGTGTAGCTGGATTGCATACACTTCATGGCGATGGTAGCATACACCAAAATAGAGGTTTCTATG
>JBEGJD010000268.1:0-3049 GCA_041184765.1 Verrucomicrobiota bacterium
CGGGAGTCGGCAGGTCCGAGTCTTCCGCGAAGACCACCTCGTACGTGACCGGCTCCTTGCCGGGCTTGGTCACCTTGCGGCCCGCGGCCTCCAGTTCGGCCGAGCGGGCGCGGACCCTGGCCTCGAGCCGGGCCGACTCCGCGATGAGATTGTCGATGTGGCGTTGTTTCGCCTCGTCGGGCGCGATGATGGCGATCGGCGCGGCGATACGCACGTTCCCGTCCCAGCAGCGATCGGCGAGGCCCTTGAAGAAAGCTCCGAACGAGTAGTAGTCCTTGGTCGTGAACGGATCGAACTTGTGGTCGTGGCACGACGCGCAGTTGGCGGTGAGCCCGAGCCAGACCGCCGCGGTGGTATCGGCGCGGTCGCCGGTGTTGCGCGCCTCGGCCTCCTCCTCGATCGCGCCGCCCTCGGAGGTGGAGAGGATGTTGCGGTTGTAGCCGGTCGCGACGAGCTGGTCGACGCGCGGGTTGGGCAGCAGGTCGCCCGCGAGCTGCTCGATCGTGAACTGGTCGAAGGGCAGGTTGCGGTTGAACGCGTTCACCACCCAGTCGCGGTACGGCCAGATCGTGCGGACGTTGTCGAGATGCAGCCCGTGGGTGTCGGCGTAGCGCACGGCGTCGAGCCAGTGGCGGGCGAAATTCTCGCCGAAACGCGGCGAGGCCAGCAGTCGATCGACCAGCCGCGCATAGGCGTCGGGCGAGCGGTCGTTCACGAAGGCGTCGACCTCGGCGGGAGTGGGAGGTAGGCCGGTGAGGTCGAGCGTAACCCGCCGAATCAAGGTTTCGCGCGAAGCCTCGGGGGAGAGCTCGAGGCGATGGGGCGCGAGCCGCTCCGCGATGAAGCGGTCGATGGGGTGCTCAAGGCCTGGCTTCGCCGCCGGCAGTTCCGGACGCGCGATCGGTTCGAACGACCAATGCCGCTGGTAGACCGCGCCTTCCTCGATCCAGCGTTTGATGATGGCGCGTTGCGTGGCGGTGAGGGGCGCCTTGTGGGCGTCCGGCGGCGGCATGACCTCGTCCTCGTGCGGACTAACAATGCGTTGCCAGAGCTCCGATGCCTCAACGTTGCCCGGCACGATCGCGCGCACGCCCTTGCGCTCGGCGTAGGCCGACTCGGGCTCGTCGAGTCGGAGCCCGGCCTTGCGGTGGGCGGCGTCGGTGCCGTGGCACGCGAAGCAGTTCTGGGAGAGGATCGGGCGGACTTGCTCGTTGAACGAGACCTTGGGGTCCGCGGCGAGGGAGCGCGGGAGCAGCGTGACGAGCAGCAGGAGGGCAGCGGAGCGAAGGGGCAGCATGCGGAGGGGGCCGGCGGGCGACTGAAAAGTTTACGTCGCTTCCGTCCCCGTCAACCCCGCGCGGCACGCGCCGATCGGTTTCACCACGGAGGCACGGAGAGGAGGAACTGCGGAAAGAACGAGTAACCGCGGAGGCGGCATTGGCCCACGGAACAGACGGAAAGCTCGGGAAAGGGGACGGCTGCGTGGCTCCGATGCGCAGGGAGGTGCGAGGGACGATCCCTCGGCGAAGCTTCCTCCTTCGCGAAAGGCTTCGGAGGACGACGCGGCCCCTCGGGCGGGTCCTCGTGTGGCAGGTACCTGCGCAACTACGCGCACCGCCGTCTTCCTCAGCGTTTGGCGGGCGGGCTGCCGGCCGGGGCCGGGGTGGAAACCTTGCCATCGTCGACAACCGTCGGGGTGCCGATGAGGACCTCAGCCTTCCGGCGGTCGGCGTCCTCGATGAATTTCGGGAGATCGGTCTCGGTGGCGAAGTAGGGCGCCGCACTCGTGAGCATCACGCGCAGGGCCTCGGGCAAGGATTGGCGGCGCGAGTCGATCGAGATGCGCGTGCGCCAAATGAGCTTTCGTTCCTTCCGCGTGAGGGCGTCGACGTCGAGCGCGGCGATGAGTACGTAGAGTCGGTCGTCGCGGGCCGCGTGGTTGATGCGGTCGGCCTCGCTCGACATCAGCAAGTGGCGGTCGGCCTTGAGTGCGCCGACCAGTGCGGCGATCTCCCCGCGGTTGAACGAAATCGTCGAGGTGGTGGTCTCGCCCGTGGAAGGATCGGTGTCCTGCAGGTCGACCGTGGAAAGATTCGCCGTGCCGTAGGCGTACACGATCGCGATCTCGGGGCGCGGGCCACCCACCTTCGTGAGCAGAAATCCCTGCGAGTGCAGCGCCCGTGCGATCTCGTACTTGAGGGTGGCGGAATCGGGCATCTTTTCCCCCGCGATCGGGTCACCCAGGGTACGCTCGGCCCCGCCGAGGATGACGTAATAAACCGGCTTCTCCTTCGTCGGTCGGAGCGCGGCCGCCGCCGGATTCGGCGCGTCGGAAACCACGAGCACCTCCGGGCCCTCCTTCGGTTTCGCCGCGTTGGCCAGCGTGAAGAGCGCCGCGAGGAGCGGCAGCAGGCGCGGAGCGCATCCGATGAGGTGCATGCGTAGGCTGACGTCCGGGCGGCGCGGGAGTTTCCCTCCGCCGCGGTGTTCTACCCGGATTCGGGGTGGTAATCTCGTTGACCGAGCGGGAGCCGGTTTCAGTCTGCGGGCGCTTCCCCGCCGGAGCCAACGCGCCCGGAACCTCGCGATGAAAATCCCCACCTCAGGCCTGAGATTTTTCCTCCTTCCCGCGCTCCTCGCGCTGTCCGCCTCCGCCCAGGAGTGGACGCGGTTCCGCGGGCCGAATGGGACCGGTATCGTCGACGTCCGCGGGATTCCGGTGAAGTGGACGGCGGATGATTTCGCGTGGCGGGTTGCGCTGCCGGGCACCGGTCACTCCCAGCCGGTGATCTGGGGCGACCGTATCTTTCTCACGACGGCCCGCGACAACGGCCGCGAGCGTCTCCTCGTCTGCCTCGACAAGCGCGACGGGCGGGAGGTCTGGACCAAGTCCTACGAGCTGCCGATGCCACGGCTCACCAACCGCAACACGAGCTACGCCAACGGTTCCGCGGTCGTCGACGCCGAGCGGGTCATCGCGACGTTCGTCTCGACGGAGCACTTCTGGGTGCGGGCCTTCGCCCATGACGGCCGGCTGCTTTGGGAGCGC
>JBEGJD010000269.1:0-4066 GCA_041184765.1 Verrucomicrobiota bacterium
GTTCCCATGCGTCACACGATCTCCGTCCTCGTAGAGAACAAGTTTGGTGTGCTGGCGCGCGTCTCGGGCATGTTCTCGGGCCGCGGCTTCAACATCGACTCGCTCAACGTCGCCCCCACCCACGACGCCACGCTTTCCCGCATCACCACCGTCCTCAACGGTGACGAGGCTTCGCTGGACTTGTGCATCAAGCAGTTGCGTAAGCTGGTAAACGTGGTCGAGGTCGTCGATTTCAAGGAGGGACAGGCGGTCGAGCGCGAACTTGTGCTGGTCAAGGTGAAGGCCGACGCCCGCACCCGTTCCGAAATCGTGCAGATCGCCGACATCTTCCGCGCCAAGATCGTCAACCTCGGTTCCGATAACCTCATCATCGAGCTCACCGGTTCCGACGAAAAGGTGGGCGCCCTGCTCAGTCTCTTGGAGCCTTTTGGCATCCTCGAGCTCGCGCGCACCGGCCGCCTCGCGCTGAAGCGCTGAACCAGCGCCTTACTAACCAACCGCTTTTCCGACCAACATGCCCGCCAAAGTCTACACCGACAAGGACGCCAACCTCGGCGTCTTCGCCAACAAAACGCTCGCCGTCCTCGGCTACGGATCGCAGGGCCACGCCCACGCGCTCAACCTCAAGGACAGCGGCTGCAAGGTCATCATCGGCCTCTATCCGGGCTCGAAGTCGCGTCCGGTCGCGAAGCAGCACGGCTTCGAGGTGGTCGACACCGCCGAGGCCGTCCGCCGCGCCGATGTCATCATGGTCGGCCTGCCCGACATGAAGCAGGCCTCGGTTTACGAGAGCGACATCCTGCCCAATCTGTCCAAGGGCAAGACCCTGCTGTTCTCCCATGGCCTTTCGGTCCACTTCGGGCTGATCAAGCTCCACAAGGACATCGACTGCATCATGGTCGCGCCCAAGGGCCCCGGACACATGGTCCGCCGCCTCTACGCCGAGGGCAAGGGAATGCCCGCCCTCGTCGCTGTCGCGCAGGACAAGTCCAAGAGCGCACTGAAGACCGCGCTTGCGTGGGCCAAGGGCATCGGCTCGACGCGCGCTGGCGTGCTCAAGACGTCCTTCAAGGAGGAGACCGAGACCGATCTCTTCGGCGAGCAGGCCGTGCTTTGCGGTGGCGCCAGTGCGCTCGTGCAGGCCGGTTTCGAGACGCTGGTCGAGGCCGGTTACCAGCCCGAGATGGCCTACTTCGAGTGCCTGCATGAGCTGAAGCTCATCTGCGATCTTATGTACGAGAGCGGCATCGCCGGCATGCGTTTCTCGATCTCCGAGACGGCCAAGTATGGCGACATCACCCGCGGTCCGCGCGTGGTGAACAAGAAGACCAAGGCCGAGATGAAGCAGATCCTGAAGGAAATCCAGACGGGTCAGTTCACCCGCGAGTGGGTCCGCGAGTACAAGGGTGGCCTCAAGAAGTACAACGCTCTCCTTAAGGCGGGCGAGAAGCACAAGATCGAGAAGACCGGGGCCTACCTCCGCTCGATGATGCCTTGGATGACCAAGAAGAACATCAAGGGCGTCCAGGCCTCCTATTCCTGACGATCATTCCAGTCCGTTGATCCCGGAGGCGCGGAGGTTATTCTCTGCGCCTTTGTTTTTCCCGATGTCCCGCCTCGTCATCGCCACGCGCAAGAGCCCCTTGGCCCTCGCCCAGACCGAGATGGTTGCGGCGCACCTGCGCGCGAAGCTCGGCGTCGAGACCGAACTGCTCCGGATCGTCACCACGGGCGACAAGCAGACCGAGTGGTCGCTGGAGAAGCGCGGCGGTAAGGGCTTGTTCACGAGTGAACTCGAGGCCGCGCTGCTGCGCGGCGAAGCCGACATCGCCGTCCACAGTACAAAGGATCTTCCCGGGGAAATCCCGGCCGGACTCGCGATCGGTGGTTATCTTCCGCGTGCGGACGCCCGTGACGTGCTCGTGTTGCGCACGGGTGTCGAGAAGCCTGGCCTGATTGCCACCGGCAGCCCGCGCCGGCGCCTGCAGCTCAGGGCGCGCTTTCCCGATCTCGCGTTCACGGAGATCCGAGGGAACGTCGATACGCGACTCCGCAAGATAGGGGAGCAGGCGTTGGCCGATGGGACGGTGCTCGCCGCCGCTGGTCTGAAACGGCTTGGGATCGATTCATGGCCCGGAGTGGTTTTCACCCCGTTTGATTTCACCGCGATGGTGCCGGCGGTCGGCCAGGCCGCCGTCGCGGTGCAGTGCCGCGAGGCCGACGCCGCGCGTTTCGCCGTGGTGCTGGATGCCGCCACCGCGCGTGCCGTGAACGTCGAGCGCGCCTTCCAGGCGGCGCTCGGTGGCGGTTGCCACACGGCGTTCGCCGCCCATGTGGAAGGCGGCGCTCTCCATATTTTTCACGAAAAATGCGGCGTGCGGAAAACCGCGCTGGCGGACGCTGATTTCGCGGCGCCGGCCGCAGCGGCCGAGCGCTGGCTCAAGGAGTGGGGGCTTTTGTCATGAACGCGCGTCACTTGCAGGGCCGGCGGGTGGCCGTCACCCGCGCCCGCGAACAATCCCCGGAACTCGGTGAGCGCCTGCGGGCGCTCGGCGCCGACGTGATCGAGCTGCCGTTGATCGCCGTGAAACACGCGGCCGATCGCGAGACGCTCAACGACGTCTTCGCGGAGCTCGGCGGCTACGACTGGGCCGTCTTCACGAGCGCCAACGGCGTGAACGGTTTCTTCGAGGAGTTCCTCGCGCGGTTTGACGACATCCGCGCGCTGGGGCTGCTCCGGTTCGCGGCCGTGGGCGACGCCACCGCGGCGGCCATCCGCGCCCGCCATGTCCGGGTGGAGTGTCAGCCCAAGGTGGCCACGGCGGCGGCGCTGGCCGACTCCCTCATCGCCACCGGCAGCCTCGACAGCGCGAAGATCCTGGTTGTCACCGGCAACCTGAACCGCGACGAGCTGATCGTGAAGCTCGAGGAGGCCCGCGCGATCGTGGATCGCTGCCAGGTCTACCGCACCGACAAGACCGACCTTTCGACGGATCCCGCGGCGGCGGATTTCCGCACCCGCGGCGCCGACGCTGTCTTGTTCGCGAGCTCTTCGGCGGTGCAATCTTTCGTCGACCAGGCGGCGGCGCTGCGGCTCGCGAAGGACGCGCGGCGTCCGCTGGCGGGCAGCATCGGGCCGCAGACCAGCGAGACGATGCGCAAGGCGGGACTGCCGGTGGATTTCGAGGCGGCGACACCCGGCCTTGACGCGCTGGTGGCCGCGCTGGTCAAAAAGCTCGGCGCATGAAGGTACCTTTTCTCGATCTCTCGCTGCAGCACCGCGCCCTGCGCGAGTCGGCGCTCGCGGCGCTGACCGCGACCTACGACGCGAATCGCTTCTGCCTCGGGCGGGATGTGGAGGACTTCGAGCGCAACTTCGGCGCCGCACTCGGTTACCCACGGGTGCTCGGCATGAACAGCGGCACCTCGCCCCTGCACGTCGCGTGCATGATCGCCGGTTTCGGTCCCGGCGATGAGGTCATCACGAGCCCTTTCACCTTCATCTCCTCCGCGTGGGGCATCAGCTACACGGGGGCGAGGCCCGTCTTCGCGGATATCGAGGAGGGTACCTTCAATCTGGATCCGGCGGCGCTGGCGGCGGCCGTGACGCCGCGCACCAAGGGGGTCATCATCGTGCACCTCTTCGGGCAGCCCGCGCGGATGGACGAGATCCTCGCCGTGGCGCGGCGACACAACCTCGTGGTGATCGAGGACTGCGCGCAGGCCGTCGGCGCTCGTTACCGGGGCACGCCGGTCGGCCTGCTGGGGGACGCTGGTACTTTCAGTTTTTATCCGACCAAGAACCTCGGTGCTTGCGGGGAGGGCGGCGCGTTCGTCTCTCGCCACGAGGACTGGCAGACCCGCGCGCGGCATATCCGCGTGCACGGTTCCGACCGCCGCTACCACCACGACATAGTCGGTGGGAACTTCCGCATGGACGGCTTCCAGGGCGCGCTGCTGAACGTGAAGCTGCCGCACCTCGCGACCTGGACTGCCCGCCGGCAGGCAATTGCCGCACGTTACCTCGCGGGAATCCGACTCACGGATACGCTACTGCCGGTGCAGC
>JBEGJD010000270.1:0-4065 GCA_041184765.1 Verrucomicrobiota bacterium
TGTGCCACGCCTGGCCGTACCCAAATCACGGGTGAAGACTTCTCAGACGAACCAAGCTGCGTACCAAAACACTGAACGCCCTGACCCCGTGGGAATGGGGTCAGGGCGTTCAGTGTTTTGATGCAAGCGGCGCATCCCTTATTTGCGACCACTTAGCCGTAACCGGCTGGCGCATGAGGGGATGCGAATCGCCGGCAGAGTCGCGAATGGATCAGGTGGCGACGGCGGGATGGCGCGTAGGGTTGGGAATCGGGGCCAAAACGGGTCGCGATGAAACATTGAACGCCCTGACCCCTTAGGGAGGAGCGCGGATGCTTTTCAACTCGCTGGAATTCGCGGGGTTTTTCCCGGTGGTCGGCGCGATTTACTTCGCGCTGCCGCACGCCCGCCGCACCTCGTTCCTGCTCCTCGCCAGCGCCGTGTTCTACATGGCGTTCGTTCCGGCCTATATCCTGGTTCTTGGCGCCACGATCGGCATCGACTACGCCGCCGCCCTCCGGATCGAGCGCGCCCGCGGCCGCCCCCGCACCCTCTGGCTCGCCGCCAGCATCGCCGCGACCTGCCTGATCCTTTTCGCGTTCAAATACTACGCGTTCTTCACCTCCACTTTCGTCGGCCTCGCCACCCTCGTCGGCTGGCACCCCTCGCCACCGACCCTCGATCTGATTCTCCCCGTCGGCCTTTCGTTCCACACGTTCCAGAGTCTCAGCTACGTCATCGAGGTCCACCGCGGGCGCCAGACTGCCGAGCGTGACTGGCGCGTCTTCGCCACCTACGTCCTCTTCTTTCCACAACTCGTCGCCGGCCCCATCGAACGCCCGCAGAACCTCCTCGAGCAGTTCCGGGCGCGGCACGAATTCGATCCGATCCTGCTCACCAGCGGCCTGAAGCGCATGGCCTGGGGCTTCTTCAAGAAGCTCGTCATCGCCGATCGCCTAGCGCTTCACGTCAACGACGTCTACGCCGACCCCTCCGCGCACTCCGGTCCCCAGCTCGCCGTCGCGACCGCCGCCTTCGCGTACCAGATTTACTGCGACTTCTCGGGGTACTCTGACATCGCGGTCGGCGCCGCGCGCATCCTCGGGTTCAGGCTGATGGAAAACTTCGACGCTCCCTACGCCGCGACGATCACGGGCGAGTTCTGGCGCCGCTGGCACATCTCGCTCTCTACCTGGTTCCGCGATTACGTCTACGTCCCTCTCGGGGGTGGTCGCTCCGGACCTTGGCGACGGACCCGCAACCTACTCGTGACGTTCGCGCTCAGCGGACTCTGGCACGGCGCGGCCTGGAACTTCGTGATCTGGGGACTCCTGAACGGCCTCTACGTCTCCTTCGGGCACGCCTCGCGCGAATGGCGGGACCGCTTCTGGACCCTGGCGGGACTCGCCTCCGGGGGAGCCCCGCGCCGGGCGCTGATGTGGATGACAACGTTTTCTTTGACCTGTCTCGCCTGGGTATTCTTTCGCGCCTCATCACTTTCCGACGCCATCGAAGTCATCACCCGGCTCGGCACCGGCTGGAGCGACCCTCGCGTCACCACGGAAAACTGCGGACCCCGTCAATTGGTGGTCGGCCTCGCGGCGGTCATTTTTCTGGAGACCGCCCAGCGGGTCCACCGTAGCACGCCCCTCACCGTGATCATCGGCCGGCTCCCCACGCTCCCGCGTTGGAGTGCATACGCCGGCTTCCTTGTGCTGGTCGGGCTCGCGGGTGTCCACGGCGGGTCCCGGTTCATCTACTTCCAGTTCTGATGCCGCCCCCGCGGTCCCCTCGCCGGTGGGCGCTCTTGCGACTCGCCGCCTTCGCGCTGTTCACGGCGCTCGTCGCGGCGCTGGTGCACACCGCGATCCATCATGGCCTACGGCGGGTTGATACGGGCGGTTTTGGATCCGCCAACCGGATCGTGCAAGGGCGTGCACCTGCCGATTTGGTAATCACCGGCTCCTCCCGGGCCCTCGTCCACTACGACCCGCGCGTCCTTACCGCGGCCACCGGACTATCGGCGCTCAACCTTGGCCGGAACGGCTCCCACACCGGTCTGCAACTCGCGGTGCTCCGCACGCATCTGCGTCACAATCCGGCGCCGCGCCTCGTCATCCATAATCTCGATCTCCACTCCCTCGCTTCGCCGACCGAGATCCATGATCCCGGCCAGTACCTGCCTTACCTCGACGAACCCGCCATCTACGCGGAAGTCCGCGAGGTACACCGATCTGCGTGGGCCTGGCGTCACGTGCCGCTTTACGGTTATGCCGTCGCGGACCCGCGTCTTCATTGGCTGGAGGGAATTGTCCGGCTGGCGGGACTCAAACGCCCCGAAAGCCTCATCGCCGGCTTCGAACCGAGGCCGTGGTCGTGGACCGGGGAATTCGACCGCTTTGTCGCCAAAGCCTCGGCCGGCTACCAAGTCGCCCGTGACGACCGCGGCCGCGATCAACTCGCCGCACTCCTCCGGCTCTGCCGCGACTCCGGCATCCACGTCATTCTTGTTTTTTCCCCGGAATACGCCGCGGTGCGCCCGCTGCAGCTGAACCGCGCGTCGCTCCTCGCGGAGATGTCCGCTCTCGCCGCGTCCGCCCACGTACCCCTGTGGGACTTCAGCGACACCGCGATCTGCTCCGATCGCCGTCTTTTTTACAATTCCCAGCACCTCAACGCGGCCGGCGCCGAGGCCTTCAGCCGGGAGTTGGCACGGCGCCTTGTCTCCTCCGGCTACACCGCCCCGCGACTGACCTCCCATCCCTGATCCCGTCATGAAAACATTCCTTCGACTGCTCCTCCCGCAACTGGCCCTCATTGTCACGCTGCTGCCGCTCGCCATCCGCGCCGAACTCATCCCCGCCGCCCGTCTCGTCGACTGGACGCCAGGCGTCGCAACCGGCGTTCCAGGCGGAATCCCGACCGCCCGCACCCGCCGCATCGACGTTACAACCTCCCCTTACCTCGCCGACCGCAGCGGGGCGCGTGACGCCACGGCCGCCATCCAATCGGCGATCAATGCGGCCGTCACGGGTGACATCATCTACTTGCCCGCCGGGAACTACCTTTGCAAAGGCGCGCTCACAACCGGCTACAAGTCCGGGATCACGATCCGCGGTGACGGCGAAACGACGGTGCTCACCGCCACGGTCGGAGGCGCCTCGTTCCTCCAGATCGGGGGCGGCAGCGATTACACGTGGTCATGGCCGCCCTCCGGAAACGTTGTCACGTCCGGACTCACAAAGGGCAGCCGCAGCCTGACTATCGCCGACACGTCCGCGTTCCGCGTCGGACAGCTCGTGCAGGTGCGCGCAGTGAACAATCCCGCCACACCTGTCATCAGCGTTTTCGGGTACGAGGGACTCCAACGGCAGATGACCCGGGTCACCGCCAAGACGGCGACCACGCTTTCCATCTTTCCTCCACTCTACGCCGACCTGAGCGCGACGCGTACCGTCGTCGCCTGCGCCCAATTCCAGGCCGAAGGCGTCGGCTTAGAATCAGTCCGGATCGAGATGGGGCAATCAACCGCGCCCTTCGCGGTCTGGCTCCAGCAGACCGTGGGTTGTTGGGTCACCGACGTTCACGTGCGCCAGGCGGCGAATTACCATCTCTTTCTCAACGACTCCGTGCACGCCGAGGTGCGCCGCTGTTTCCTGAACACGCTTAACCACGTGGGCAGCAACGGCGCTGCGCTGCTCTGCAACACCGTCTCCGCGTGTTTGGTCGAGGACAACATTCTCTACAAGGCGTTCCCGTTGATCGAGGTAAACCACGGCAGTTCGGGCAATGTCTTCGCTTACAATCTCTGCGAGGACAGCGCGCCGGGAGTCTCGATCGATTCCAACCACGGCCCGCACAACGCGTTCAACCTCTACGAGGGAAACATCACGCCGAATCTCCAGAGCGACGGATACTTCGGTTCCGCGTCGTCCGACACCGTGTTCCGGAACTGGCTCCACGGAATCATCGGCGGCCAGATGGCCTGGACGGTCAGTTTGAATCGCTTCACGCGCGCCTACTCGCTCGTCGGCAACATCCTCCAGCGCGACGGCTTCACGCTCACCGGTGATGGCGTGAGCCTCG
>JBEGJD010000271.1:0-2933 GCA_041184765.1 Verrucomicrobiota bacterium
ATCTGCTCCTGGAGCGAGCGGGTGCGATCCGAGACCTGCTGTTCGAGGGTGGCGTTCGCGGTGGCCAGCTCGCGCTGCGACTCGGCGATGCGGCCGGCCATGGTGTTGAAAGCCGATGCAAGCTGCCCGAGTTCGTCGCCGGAGGTCACCGGCACGCGCTGCGCGAGGTCGCCGGCGGCCATTTTCTCGGTGGCGAGACGGAGCGTCCGGGCCGGCCTCGTGAGGCGCGCCACGAGAAACACCACGAGCAGCGCGGCCACGACGAGATTCACCGCGTTTCTCAAGATCGAGTCCGATACGAAGTCGCGGGAGGTGGAGATGTACTCCTGCGCGGGTATGAGGAGGGCTACCAGCGGCGCCTCATCGCTCGCCTCGAGGCGCTGGGGATGCCGCGCCACGAAGTAACTCGTCTCGCGCAAACCCAGGATGACGGGGTCGTTTCTAACCGGCGAGTCCCGGTGGGATGCGAAGTGCTTGGCGAGATTTTCCTCAGCGGACGGCAGCTCGCGGCTGGCGTGGATGACGCGTTCGCGCCCGAGGATGACCACCTCCGCGCCGGTGATTTCCCGGAGCAGGTTCATGGTCTGGCCGTTGATCTCGGAGCCCACGGTCAGAGCTCCGGTAAGGACACCGTCTATCACCACCGGGACGGACACGCACGCGAGCGGACGGTCTGACCAGATTCTCCATCCGGACTCCGCGCTGCCGGAGAGCGCCGCCGCGACGAGTGGCCCGGTTAGGGAGTGAAAATTACCAGCGGGAACTTCCGGCGGGCGCGTGACGGTGGTGAGCAAGGTGCCGTCCGGTTGGGTGAAGGTGGCGATCGTCGCGCGCTGCTCGGCGAGCATTTCGCGCAGTTGCGCCGCCAAAGTGGGACCATCCCCGAGCTTGATCACCGCGCGGAAACGCGGTTCCCGGATGAATTGCTGTAAAGACTGTCGGGCCTCCTCCTGCAGCAGCGTGTGGGACGCGCGCAGGGCGGCCTCGCTTTCGGTCATCTTCGCCCGACCGTGGATATCGATGATCTTCGACGTGAAGCGGTTGTCCGAAACGACCTCTACGGCCACCTGCACGAGCATCAGTGCCAGTACGGCGGCGGCGAGCTTGCTGCCGATGCCCCAGCCTTTGCCCGAAGAAGCTTTCATCGTCCGGTACCGGCGGGCTCCGGGGTTCCTCCGGGGCCCAGCACGAAATCGAGCTGGATCGCGCCGGAAGCCGGCACGGTTACCTTGCGCCGGACGCCCGGCAGGCGCTCATGCCACGCGCGCACGGTGTATTCCCCGGCGGGAAGCCCGGTGATCGCGTAACGCCCTTGTTCGTCGGACTTCGCGAAGAACGGGTTCTCCAGCACCAGCACCACCGCGCTCATCTGCGTGTGGATGGAGCAGAGGACGTCGACGCGGCCGGCCCGGTTGAAGGTCACCTGCCGTTTTTCCGGATTCTTGTAGAGCCCGAGGTCGAACTCCTTCGCCTCGGAGATCGAGAAGACGTTGTGGAAAATGTCGTCGTCGTTGGGCCACTCAACGGTCGTCCCCACCATGATCGGCAGGATCCGGGGAGAGAAGACGGCGCCCTTTTGCGTGACCACCGCGGGAGGTGCCGCGACGGAGACGCCGGCCGGGGTCGGCCCCTCGATACTGACGACAAAATCCCGCAGGCTCTCGTATTCTACCCGCTCGACGAACTTGAACTTGCGGCTCGCGTACTTGTCGCCGCCGCCACCGGACTCCTCCTTGCCGCGGGCGACGACGGTCCCGGTGATATCACCGGCGGCGGCGCGCGCCGCGAGGAGCGCGAATGGGAGAAGCGCTTGAAGCAGTTTCCGATGATTCATCGTCAGAATTTGAAGGCGGCTTCGGTCGCGACCTGGTTCTCTCCGTCCCGGCGGGCGCCGCCGAACCAGCGGCCGCGGTTGATCGAATATTCGCCTTTGAGAATCAATTGAGGGGTGAGTTGGAAGCCGGTGCCGACGCTGAGGCGCCACAACATTTCGGTCGGGCGGGGGGACGGATCCTGTCCGTCGCCGGGCAAATTAAAGCCCTGGTCGGAATCGGCGAAGCTGAAACGGGCCGCGAAATGCAGGTCGCGGGACGCTTTTGCGACTGTCTCCACGGAGGCGTAGGTTGCGGAGGTATTGAATCGCTGCGAGCGGTCGTCATCGCGGTAACGTATCCGTCCCGCACTCGCCGCGATGTGCCCGGAGCGAAAGCTCTTTCGTACGTCCCCGCCGATGCCATCGGCCCAGAAGTTGGTGGCGATCGAGCCGGTGCGTCGCCGGATCCAGTCGTTGCCGAACCAGAACTCAGCGCGGATATCTCCCGTCTGCGGAATGCGCCCGGTGCGAATGCCGCTCAAGGAGAAGTGCAGTCCGGGAGCCGGGTCGAAGCCGACGCGCAAGGTGACCGCCTTGCTGGATGAGAAATCGAAGGCGGCGTTGTTGCTGCCGTTCTGCACGGCCACCACATACTGGATTTTTCCTAAGGTGCCGTAAGCCTCGATGCCCTCGTCCACACCCCAGAAGTCCGCGACCGAGTGCGAGATCAAAGGATTGTCTATGGCGTCGCGCTGCGCGTATTCCTCACCGAACGGGATGTCCACCCGTCCGATTCGCAACGTCATTTGTCCGTCGCGACCCCAAAGCCGCGAGACTCCCTCCAATTCCAGATAGAGTTCGCCGGTGCGCAGATCCCCGCTGTTGCTGTCGCGGTTGAAGACGTCGATCTCGCTGAAGAGGTAGGCATTGCCGCCGAGCGCGCCCTCGAGGAACAGTTTCACTTCGTCGAGCCGAAGCACGTCCCGGTTGAAGAAGGCATTCTTTTGACCGCCGAAATAGGCGACGGCGCCCTCGCCCGAGAGGTGGAGCTTACCGAGTTTCTGGACGGCGGCCACCGGGGCTGCCGTGGTCCTTACGACAGGAGTCGCCGGGATTGGGG
>JBEGJD010000272.1:0-2879 GCA_041184765.1 Verrucomicrobiota bacterium
TTGAATCCGCCCCTTTCAGCCGCGGGCGCGGCGAGCGGGGTGAGGGTGAAGAGGAGGAGCGCGGATAGGCGGGCGGTGTTTTTCATGCGGTGGAGTTAAGAAGGGCGGCGGGGCGGTTCAGAAGGTGCCCTTGAGGCCGAGGGAGAAGTAGACGCCGAAGTGCTTGTGCTGGCGCGGGACGGCGTAATCGGGGGTGAGCGAGCCGTAACGGGTGCTGGTGAGGTAGGCGTTGAACAGGTTGCGGACGTTCGCGTTGAGGGACAACCGGCGGCTCACCTGCACGTCGGCGCTCAGGTCGAGCGTGGTGCGGGCGGCGGTGTAGTTGAAGGCGTCGGCCCCGAACGCCGGCTGCGCCGCGAGTTTCTGCTCGCCCCGGTGGTTCCACTTGGCGTTCAGGGTGAACGGCCGGCGGGTGAAGGTGACGCCCCAGTTCATGTTCCAGGGGATGAAGCCGGAGAAGTCGGCCTGCTGGCTGCCGCTGAGCTCGAGTCGTGTGGCGTTGAGAAACACGGTGAACGGCTTGCCCCACGCGCCGAGCACACCGAGCGGGTGGCGCGCGCTGAACTCCGCGCCCCGCACACGGGCCGAGCCGGAGTTGTACTTGGTCGAGAGCTGCCAGCCGACGTACTGTGGCTCGAGGCCGAGCGCCTCGAGGTCGGCGGCGGTGGCGATCCGGACGTCGTTGGCGAAGAAATCGCGGATCTCCTTCGTGAAGACGCCGGCGGTGAACATGCCGCCTTGCGCGGTGTAGTACTCGAGCGACAGGTCGTAATTGTCGGCGGTCCAGGGCCTCAGGCCCGAGTTGCGCACGTCGATGGTGCCGCGGATCACGTTGGGGTCCCCGAGCTGGGTTTCGTCGAGGTCGCGTTCGCTGATGGTCGAGTTGGGGATGATCTCGCTGAAATCCGGTCGACCGTAGGTGCGGGCGTAGGCGGCGCGGGCCTGCAGGTTTTCCGTGAGCTTCCACGTGAGGTGCAGGCTCGGGTAGAAGCCGGCGTAGGATCGCTCGGCCCGGTAGCCGCGCTCCTCGCGGGTAAGCCGGAGCTCCTCGATGGAGCCGACCGCACCCGCCTCGGGCCGCCGGATGCGTTGGCCACGGGCGTCGCGGGCGAACGTGCCGTCGGCCCTGCGCACGAAGACGTTGCCGGGCTCGTAGACGGGGCCGAGACCCTCGTCGGTGGTGTGCTCCCAGCGCACCCCCGTGAGGACATTGAGGCGGTTGTTGAACAACCGGAACTCGGTCTGCGCGTAACCCGCGCCCACCGTTTCCCGGATCCACTCGGAGTTGGTGATGTGAAACTGCTCGGCGGCGACCGCTTGCGCCGGCGTCATGCTGAACAGCGACGGGTTCTGTCGCCACGCGGCATAGGCGCGATGCTTCGAGGTCCAAGGCGGCACTAGACCGGGTAGGCCGAAGTGCGAGTTACGGCCGACGTAGACTTGGTTACGGTACGGTGCGGCCGCCAGGTTTCCGTTCACGCCGTTGTGGGTGTAGGTCGCGCTCTCTTTACGGCTGTCGCGCGTCTGGCGGCGGATAAGTCCGCCGGCCTGCACGGAGGCGGGGAACGGCAGGAACCCGACTCTACGGCGCACGTTGAGATCGGCGGCACGCATGTCTTCGGAGACGTCGCGCGACAGCGCCGTCGCGTTGTTCACGCGATAATTGTTGATGTCGTAGAGGTCGACCTCGCGGCCGGTGTTGTCGAAGGCCTTGATTGACGCCGGTTGGATGTCGGTGATTCCGGTCATCACGATCCGCACGACCGGAACGAGGGTCACGTTCATGCCGGCGAAATTGCCTTCGTCGGTGCTGCGGAAGGCGTTGGACGAGACCGAGAGCGTGAGGCTGGTGTCGATCCGCCACGCGCCGTTGTCGAAACGGTACCGCAACCCGGCGGCGCGCACCTCCTCGTAGCGCTTCATGAAGTTGCCGCTGCCGAGCGTGACGGTGCCGCGGCCGGTGGCGCCGGACGTGAAGTCGGGTCCGAAGGTGAGCGGTAGGCCGCCCGCGGCGGTGGCGATGGTGGGCGTACCGTTGGTCCCGGCGTTGAAGTCCATGCTCTGGTGGCCCCAGTACGCGTCGTACTGGTTGATCATGGCGTTGGCGGAGAGGACGCCGTTGGGCGTGACGCGCCAGTCCGCTTTCACGCTGAGGGAATTGCGAGTAATGTCCTTCGAGCCGTCGTTGATACCGTACTGCTGGAGAAACGGTTTGGCCGGTGAGGCTCCGGTGGACGTGCCGGCGGCGTTGTAGGTGAGCGTGGAGTGGTCCTCCTCGCCGGCCGACTGCGAGCGACTGCCGGTGATGACGACGCCGAAGTCGCGGTTCACGGGCAGCGTGGCATCGAAATCGATTCCCGGCATGACCTTGCGCTGGCGTCGCTCGTAGGAGTGCGGCTGCGGGGTGAGCGTGAGGTAGTCGCCGTTGCCGGCGGCGTACAGGCGGTAGCGGAACTCGGCGCGGCTGCGCTCGAAGGCGCTCTTGCTCACCATGTTGATCGAACCCGAGACCGAGTCGGCGGGGGTCGCGGGCGTGGGCACCTTGGCGACCTCGATGCGGGACACGTTGTTGATCGCGAGCTGCGAGAACTGGAAGGTGCGCGAGTTACCGTTGAAGTTGGCGTTGGCGAGCTGGGCGCCGTCGGCAAGCACCGTGGTGAGGTTGGTGGAAAAGCCGCGCAGGGAGACGGTGTTGATCTGCGCGTCGTCGTGGTCGCCGGTGATGCCGGGGAGAAATTTCAGGAACTCGCCCACGTTGCCCTCGGCCATGTCGCCGAAGGAGTCGGTCGAGATCACCGCCTTCAGGTTGGGCGCGAAGCGCTGCTCGTTGGTCGCGAGCGCCTCGCCCTCGGTGTCGCGGGACGTGGCGACCACGAACG